>JALUDK010000133.1 GCA_027044005.1 Acidilobaceae archaeon
GTTGAAGTCGCAGGCCCCGCAGACCCGTGGCAGCCTGGCCAGGGGCTTGGCGCGTGTCGCGCGACACGTCTCGCCATTCCTTGACGGCGCCCAGTACTCTGTGCTCGTCGCCCGGCTCCTCACGGGCTTCACTATTGTCCACCTTGCTCCCCCGAGCAGGGGTGACACGGACTACGCGGTCTCCAGGCTAATAGAGGAGGTTTTCCACCAGTCCATAAAAGACTACGATCCGGGCCGGAGAACACTGGTAGTAGTAGAGGAGGCCCACAACCTGGCCCCCGAGGGGCTGGATAGGGCTTCTAAGAGGATGCTCCTCAGGGTGGCCAGGGAGGGTAGGAAGTGGGGCCTAGGCCTTGTGCTCGTCACGCAGAGGCCTGGCTTCGTAGACCCGGGTATACTCAGCCAGGCATCGACAATAGCGGCGCTAAGGATTACAAATCCCGATGACATAGTGGGGCTCCGGAGGGGCGTGGAGTCTGTGAGCCAGGAGCTGGTGGAAAAACTGCCGGACCTGGAGCAGGGGCAGGCAATAGTAGCGGGGATGGCTGTGCCGGAGAGGAGGATACCAGTACTAGTCAGGGTCGAGAAGCTATACCCCCTCACCGGGGCCTGTCCCCCAGGGAGTCCCTGGACTGGGCGGGGGAGAGGAGGCCCTCTACGGCCTCCACAAGCCTCCTAGTATTCTCCTCCACACCCACAGCCACCGTGTCCAGGACTAGGTCCGGGTTTTCGGGCTCCTCGTACGGGTCACTTATGCCCGTGAAGTGTTTTATCTCGCCGGCCAGGGCGCGGCGGTAGAGGCCCTTGGGATCCCTCCTTATACACTCCTCTAGGGGGCACTTGACGTAGACTTCTAGGAAGGGTGCCTCCTCCTCAACTATTCTCCTAACCTCTCTCCTCACATCCCGGTAGGGCGAGACAAAGCTACAGAACACTATTACCCCGTTTCTGGCCAGGAGCCTAGCTATCCAGGCCACCCTGAGCAGGTGCCTCCTCCTCTCCTCCCTGGTAAACCCGGCGTCGGGGTTTATGGTCTTCCTAACCCAGTCCCCGTCCAGGACCTCCACCCTGTAGCCCTTCTCGCGTAGCACTGCGGCAGCCCTAGTGGCCAGCGTGGTCTTACCGCTGCCCGGTAGCCCCGTAAGCCAGACCACAACCCCCCTATCCAGGCACCTGTCCAAAACCCTTCCACC
>JALUDK010000134.1 GCA_027044005.1 Acidilobaceae archaeon
AGCTCCTCGTCGTCGTATGGGTACGACACTCCCATCCACCACCCTTAACCCGGCCGCGTCCGGGGGTTATAATTAGGGTGCTCGTCCCCTATATCTATAGTATGATATGTAGAGGATTGATCCCGCCAGGTATGCTATTATCGATGCAAGCGTGATCCTGGCCATGTCGCTGTGGAGTTGGTATGTGATCTTGAACTTGGCCCCCTCCTGGGCCTCTACTAGCCACCCATTCATGATCTCGTTAACCCTAACGTGCTTGACCACTACTCCACCCTCGATATCCATCTTCCACCTATCGTCGTATCCTGTCAGCAGTACTATCAACAGCCTCCCGCTGCACTTGATCAGGCCCTCGTACTGCGCTGGGCTCTTCTTGACCCACTCCAGCACTCCACTTCCACACGTGACCCCAGGTACCCGAACCTCTTCCTTATCTACCATGGCTAGCTTGCCTGGATAACCCGCTAGCCTGGACGCCTCCTGGGCCATGCCTTGTAGGCCTCCCGTGTATGGTACTATCTTGTCCGCGGCGTATAGCATCGGGTAGGAGTCTAGCTTGTATACCTCTATGAAGCCTAGCCTGGCCTGGGGCCTCATACCAGCTAGGACCTTCCTCACGCTATCATACCCGGTATCCTTGAAGAGTAGCTGGGGCTCGTACTGGTCTACTCCCTTGGAGAGTACTATGTAGCCTATCCCCCACAGCTTGGAGGCCTCCCTCCAGCCCTGGGAGCCGGTTGCCACCATCCTTAGGTACTCCCTGATCTCCTCCTGGTAGGGGGATACCATGTACTCGCTACCGGCCCCAGTTACTATGGGCTTCGAGAGGAAGATGGGGTAGGGGTTTCCGAAGCCCCACACTATGTCGCCGTACTTGAATACTATGTACACGCCGGTTGGGGGCATGAATGTGGTCCACCTTGCCTCGTCTAGGATTGAGTCCAGCCTGTTGTAGAGGTGTATCGGCACATTGTAACCCTTGCCCTGGCTGGGGTCTAGCCAGTTTGTAGCCACCGAGCCGGTGTATAGGGGGAAGGCTGATACCACTCCTAGGAATACGATTAGGGATGCCAGTAGGGTTAGGCCCCATGGAGGCCTCCAGGCCGAGGCCCTCGCCGCTAGTAGGGCTACTAGCAAGCCTGAGGTAAGAGCGACTAGGTAGTACCAGTTGTACGTGTTCCTGAAG
>JALUDK010000135.1 GCA_027044005.1 Acidilobaceae archaeon
GTGGACCCTCTCAAATTCAAGCTCCCTCACCAGCCTTACAGTGTTGTTGAACGCCTGCTCATCCTCTCCTGGATGCCCCACTATAATGTCTGTCGCGAACATCGACTCTGGATACCTTGCCTTGACCCTTCTATGGATCCACTTGAACTCGTCAACAGTATACCTCCTATTCATGACTCTCAGTACCTCATCGTCCCCGCTCTGGACCGGTATGTGGAAGAACTTGTATACTCGCTCATCCGAGTAGGCGTCCAGCAGGTCGTCGAGTATCTCCATTGCCAGCTCGGGCGTCATCATCCCTATCCTAATCCTATAATCCCCCTCCACCTTTTCCAGGACCATTGATACCAGGTCTGCCAGTGTAGGCTTGCCTGGGAGGTCCCTTCCGTATGCAGCCGTATCTAGGCCTGTGAACCTGATCTCCCTTATCCCCCGGGATACTAGTCTTGATACTGCCTCAACGATTAGTCTTGGCTGGAAGCTCTTCAACTCCCTCCTGGCCAGCTTGGATATGCAGAAGCTACAGTTGTTAAGGCACCCCTCCTCGATCATGATTGTTGCAACCCTATCCTTCACAGGCGAGGGCGGTATGAAGTCCGTCCTCCTGGACCCGGTTAGCAGGACCATGCTCCCCCTAGACTCCACAGCCTCAAGGACCCTGTGCACGTTTTGGGGGGATAGCATGCTCGCCTCGGGAGCTACCCTCTTCACCAGCCCTGGCCTGGCCCTTGCAAGGCACCCGGCTACTATCAGCTTCTTCCCATACGTCCTCAACTGTTTAATCCTGTCCACCATCCTGTACTCGGTATCTAGCCTGACTGCACAGGTGTTTATTATCAAAACATCCGCCTCACTCGGGTCGTCGACCCTAGTATACCCGGCCGAGTCTAGGGTATACTTCATTACCTGGCTGTCATACTCGGATAAGCTGCACCCATACGTCTCGATATAGTACCTCTTCATACCCCTCCCCATCCGGATCCAATAGCATATTACCCTGGTCGTGATGTATGTTTTCAGGGTTGATATAGATGAGTGGTAAGGAGCTGCTGATGGACTATGAGAGGCTCCTGGAGAGGCTTTACAGGAAGGTCCCACCTAAGAGTGGCAGTGCAGAGTACCAGATCCCAGAGCCCGAGATAATTAGGATCGGCAACCAGACAATCATCAGGAACTTCAGGGAGAT
>JALUDK010000136.1 GCA_027044005.1 Acidilobaceae archaeon
GACGGCGGTGATCCTGAGCCCGTAGCCGTCCTTAGTCCACACGTCGAATATGCCCGTGATCTTGCTGCTCTTCCTCCTGGTCAGGCTCCTCAGGTAGTCGCGCAGGAGCTCGTGGCCCTTGAACCTGGTGTAGGCGGTGTCGCCCTCAACCTTGACTATCTGGAAGTATAGTTTTATGTGGACGTGGGCGAAGTCCCCTGTTATGTCGAACAGGGTGGTCTCCATCACCCTGCCTATCAGCTTATCCGGGTCATCGGCGGGCGTTGTGCCGAGGGGTGCGTTGCCAAACACCTCGGGGGCCACCACAGTGTACCACTTCTTCTGCCTCCAAGTGTCTGCTGATACGCCCCTAACCCTTCTCCTCCTAGCCAATCCCATCTAACCCTCCAAACCCCGGGCTAGGCGCCCTTTAGGCTTAAAAACGGTTAGCCGGAGGCTCTTAGCGCCGACTCAGCTGCCTGGAGCGCCTGTAGGAGGTCATCCACCGTATTCCTAAGCGTTAGAATCCCCCGTGGGCCCCGGCACTCCACCTCGACGACGCACTCAAGTACACCGTCACCAGTGCACATAACCGAGACGCCGGGGGGAGCCCTCGCATTATCAGGCTCCAGGGCCTTAGCCAGATCCCCCGGGTGCTCTACGCTAGCCCTAATAACCGCTCTACACGCCCTCCTCTCCATCGTTAAACACCAGCCACAAGCCCTCTAGCCTAGCCAGCTTATTGTCAACCAGCTTCCTAGCAACACCCGGCTGGGCGGCCTCGGCCTGGACTACGGAGGCCCTCAAACCACCATCCTCCACGAGCACTATGGAGTCACCCTCCACCCTGCCCAGGGCCTCGAGAGCCCTCCAGGCTGTTAGAGGGCTCGATGATAGGCTTTGGGGGAGCCTATAGGTCCTCAGCCATGGCACCACCTTCACCCTAACAGGGGGGCCCTCCTCGAGCCCCCTTACTAGGCTCCTGCACTGCGAGACTAGGAGGGACTCAGCTATCGGGTACTCTAGCTCCATATCGAGTATGGAGCCGGCCAGCGCGCCCAGCCCCCCAGCCTCAGCTGCCACTGCTAGGGCGTCGGAGGCCATTCTAAGGTCCTCAACCAGCGGGTCGCCAGACACTATGACGCCTCCGAGGATCCTAGACGCCTCCACGCTCCCATGCCTTGCCAGAGCCTCCAGGAGGGTAG
>JALUDK010000137.1:0-318 GCA_027044005.1 Acidilobaceae archaeon
CTCCGGAGCCATTTACGGCAAGGGAGTCCTCGCCACTTGCATAGACAGCGGGGGAGGGGTGGAGGCCAGGTTCTACTTCAAGATATCCAGTAATGAAGTGGAGTATGGCGGGGTAATTGCGGTTAGAGGGGGAGTCAATGTTCAAGTCTACAGCAACCCACTGACCATATCACTAGTCACCGGGGATGGGAGGACAATAGTCGTGGCTCACGCGTCAGGGGACCGGGTTAACGTGACCGACTCCTACAGGTTCGAGTATACCTCAAGCCTCCCCGCTGAGGCATCCATGCTCCTACAAAATGCTACGAGCGTAATGGT
>JALUDK010000137.1:328-1180 GCA_027044005.1 Acidilobaceae archaeon
GAGGTGTATGTGCCCATGTGTAGCCTGGACGTTAAGGTGGTCTTCAACAAGACGAGTAGTAGCGTGGACATCCCGCAGGGCTATAGAGGGGTCACTCTGGAAGCTCCAGGCGGTGAGAGCGTAAACATAGCCATACTGGCATATAATGAGGGCGGGTCGGCGGTAGTTCGAATCACTGTCTACGCTAAAGCGGATCACTCTAGCAACGCGGCGAACATGGCAGTAGGGGCACTGGAATGGCTCTGGAGCCATGGGCTACTGCAGGGCATGGACGGGGAGGACCTATCCAGGGCCTCTCAGGTAGTTGCCAACGTGATCTCCGAGTACTGCAATAGGGGCAGTAGCTCATCCATACTAGTGTATTGGAATGGCTCCTCGTGGGGGTTGTGGGAGACACCCATGTATAAACCAGTCTCAGCCACGCCTGTCGCAACGCCCACCTCGGTAGATCTCTACTCTGCCACTACGACTACAATGAAGGCAACCTCTCTAACTGTGTCTAAGTCGGCAAGCCCTGCCGTGGCTACCGAAGCTCAGGCAGTCACGGAGCCGCTTGGCGCTAAAGCTACACTGGGCGCCAGCGGGACGAGTGCGGCGGGTTGGGCTGCCCCTTCGGGCCTGCTAGCCGGGCTCATGGTGGGAGTCTTAGCTGCACTCGCCGTGTGGCTGCTTGTTAGGAGGGTGTAAGCGTTCAAGCTCTCACCGCATAGTACTCTCCACGGGTTCTCTGGAGCCTGTCGAGGTAGCTTCCCTCCTTGTTCACCCTTGGCCTGCCGGTCTGGGGATCCCTCCTCACCGTCACGCCTAGATCCTTGAGGAACACATTCATACCCCTGGGGACCGGCATGGGCT
>JALUDK010000138.1 GCA_027044005.1 Acidilobaceae archaeon
CCTGGATAGTATCGACAGGATCCTAGCCTACAACCCGGGAGACTATGCACACCTCATCCGGAAGCCCCTCCTCATGGTGGTGGCCTCGAGGGACAAGACCACCCCACCAAGCCTGGCCAAGGAGGTAGCTAGCCGCATCCCGGGGCCAGTAGAGCTTGTAGAGTACGACGCCGGCCACTTCGACGTCTACAAGCCGCCCCTCCTCGAGGAGGTCCGAAGGCGGGAGGCCGAGTTCATCCAGAAGACCCTCGGCTCCTAATCCCAAACACCCTGGCGCCAGTCGCCCCCCGAATACATGTAGTAAACCACTAATAACTATCTATAGGTAACACACCTGCCAGCGGGTGAGTATAGAGTGGGAGACTGGTATAGGATCGAGAAGCTAGGAGACGGCGTCTACGCCTTCATAGACCAGGACGGCGGGTGGTTCCGGAGCAACTCCGGCATAATCTATAACGGCGAGATAACAATACTAGTAGACACCCAGTACAACGAGGCCAGGACCAGGACGCTACTCGAGGAGATCAGGAACCTCGGCCTCCCAGAGCCCAGGCTACTAATAAACACCCACCACCACGGAGACCACGCCTTCGGCAACCACCTGGTGCCAGCGCCAGCGATAATGCACAGGGAGGCCGCAAGGCTCGTAGATGCCCTGGCACCCCTCGTACCAGACCTCTACAAGCAGTTCTTCCCCCAGCTGGACTTCACAGGATCCAAGTACACGCCCCCCGAGCTCATAGCCGGCGACAGGGGCTTCGAGATACGGGGCCCAAAGGGCACCATCCGGGTCACATACGAGGGCCCCGCCCACACCCTTGGCGACATGGTGGTCTGGGTAGACTGGGCCCGGGTAGCCTTCGTGGGAGACCTAGTATTCAACAAGGTGACACCACTAGCCATAGACGGTAGCGTCAGGGCCTGGCAGGAGAAGCTCTCCAAGCTCAGGCCGAGACTGGAGGGATGGACCATAGTCGGCGGCCACGGGCCCATAGCCAATGACAGGGTACTCGACCTCCTAGAGAAGTACTTTAGGCATGTGCTGGGCGCAACCAAATATCTCCTCGATAGGGGCCTGAGGGACCCGTTAGAAATAGCCCTCCAGGCGAGCCCCGGCCCGCTAATGGGCTGGAGGGGGAGCGAGAGGCTGGTCCTCAACGTCGCACGGGCCCTAATGGA
>JALUDK010000139.1 GCA_027044005.1 Acidilobaceae archaeon
TAGTTGAGGTGCCCGAGGACCTCTGGAAAGCCAGAGCCCCAGGGATCCCGGAGCCCCCCGAGGCTAGGGAGCCCGAAGCCGGGGAGGCGGAGAAGCTAGCCTCTAGGGTAGCGGAGCTAGCCCGAGAGGCGGGGAAGCCGTTGATACTGGCCTGCGGCGAGCTGGCCATGCACCCGGGCTTCCGCCAGGACCTACTCCTAGCCCTGGCGGAGAGGATGGACGCCTACATAGTTACCAGCGGTAATGGGAGGGGCGCCTGCCCGGAGGACCATCCAAGGTGCCTCGGCAGGACGGGCTTCGGGGGCGGGAGCACCGCCGCCGACACGGCGCTGGCGGAGTCGGACCTCGTAGTTGTGCTGGGGAACGAGTTTGATGATATAACAACGTACGCCTACAACATAATCCCTGAGGGCGACGTTGTAGTGGCTAGCCTCGACCCCTCCGTTAGGAAGAGGCCCCGCTACTACGAGCACTACCACGCCGACCCCAACAAGAGCCTCCAAGCCCTCCTCCAGGCAGTACCAAAGCTCGAGAGGCCCAGGTGGGGGGAGAGGATAAGGGAGCTAAGAGCCTCATGGGCCAAGATCGTGGAGGAGCACACCAGGCCCGGGAGGGAGGGGGTCAGCCCCGGCCAGTTCTTCCAGGCCCTAGACAAGGCGCTGGGGAGGGATAGGATAGTAACAGCAGGCCAGGGGACCCACATACTCTACACCTACAGCTTCATGAGGATATACAGGCCCCGCAGCTTCCTGGCCGCCACGAACCTGGGGGCGATGAGCTACGCCCTCCCAGCAGGTCTGGGGGCAAAGCTATCCAGCCCGGGCAGGCAGGTGGTAACGGTAGTGGGGGACGGGGACTTCCTCATGACGGTCCAGGACCTCGAGACCCTGGCCAGGAAACGGGTCCCCCTGGGCATGGTCGTGGTCAACGACGGCTCATACAGGGTCCTCTACCTCAAGCAGCTAATCCAATACCAGGGAAGGGTGTACGAGACACTCCTAGGCAACCCCGACTTTAGCCTCCTCGCAAGGTCCTTCAACATACCCCACATAAGGGTCGATGACAAGGAGAAGGCGAGGAGAGCCGTGGAGGCCCTAGCAAGACAGGACGAGCCAATCCTCGTGGAGCTGCCCGTCGACCCCCAGGAGGTGCCCCCACTGAACCTAGAGGCGACCCTGGCCATGGGCAGGTAGCCCACTATATACTCGGCCTTAATACCCCGCAAGCCCCCCGGATAGTACGGTGCTTAAATCATGCTTAGGCACGTAGGGTACGTAATCGTATTCGTTAGGGACATGGACGCAATGCTAGACTTCTGGAGGAACCGCATAGGGCTCCAACCAGCATATACGAGTAGCGAGTGGAGCGAGCTCCAGCTAGACAACACAATACTAGCACTACACAAGGCCGAGGAGGCTGGACAAAGGGACACGGGAATAGTATTCACAACACAAGACATAGACGCAGCAGTAGAGAAGCTCAGGGCAGCGGGAGTGGAGGTGACGAGCCCCCAGGATATAGGCGCCGGGAGGGAGGCCACCTTCAAGGACCCGGAGGGCAACATATACCACATATTCCAGCCAGCCCATCAAGCCTAGCCCCGGCGCAGGGGGATGCGGGTAGAGATACGTGTCCTAGAGGAGAGCGACATAGGCCAGGTCGCCTCAATAATCAGGGGCCTGCCCGAGTGGTTCACACCCCAGGCCCACGAGCAGGTTGCACGTGACGCAACAAGGATGCACGGATACGTGGCATCCACCAAGGCAGAGTAGTGGGGTTCATACTCCTAGAGGAGAGGGAATGCTGCATGGAGATCGCGTGGATGGCGGTAGAGAGGGGGCACCACGGGAGGGGCATAGGACGTAGACTGATAGAGGAGGCTGCAGGCTACGCGTGCAGACGGGGAAAGAGGGTGCTGTCGGTTAAGACGTATGGCGGAGGGGACTACGAGCCCTACCAGAAGACCCTAAGCTTCTACAAGAGCACCGGCTTCAAGCTATACGAGATCATAGATAACTACACGGGCTTCCAGGGCCAGCCAGCCGCTGTACTCATAAAACCGCTAGACTGCGCCGTGCTGCAATAGGGGGGATCCCTACGCCTCCACTTTTATGCCGAGCATCTTGAAGTATTCCTCGTACTTCTTGTCTACGCCTAGTATGTGGTCCCTCAGCCAGGTCCTGGTGACCTCGAATAGCCTCGCCGCCACCGCTACCCTGTTGCCCGTGTTGTACTCCTCGTAGTAGGAGTCCACTGCCCCCCTGAAGAGGTTGTGGTGTTTCCTGTGGTCCTCGTATAGGTCCTCGGGGTAGTGGTACTTCTCCATTATCCTCTCCTCACTGGTGAAGTGGCCTTGGGTGTACATCCTCAGTTGCCTCATTATGTTGTCTCCCCTGTCCTCGAACAGGCCTGTAACCATGGACTCGAATATGCTGTTTATGATCTCGAAGAAGGTGGCGTGCTGCTTGTCGAGCACCGGTATGCTCACGCTGTACTCCGGGCTCCACTCGACTATCCTGGTCTTGACCAGGCCTATAGAGGCGTTGTAGCTGCCCCGGAGCCTGGCTAGATGCTCCAGCGCCTCTACACCCTTGTACACCATCCTGCCCTCCTCTAGGACGAAGGCGACGATCCTCCCATTGTAGATGAGGCTCCTTATCGACACCCCATCCCCGCTCCCGGCGTAGAGGTAGTAGGGGCCGGGGCCCTCGAGGAGCGGGGCGACCCGGGAGGCCAGCTTGTCTAGCGTGGCTTCAATGCTCCCCTCCACGTCTAGCCTGATGAACCTGCTCCCCGCGAGGTTCATGACTATGTTATAGACAACGTCGGGTATACTAAGCACCTCGCTATATACATTGATATTATTTGACAATAATATCCTACCAGTAATAGCCCTACCATTACCACTATCTACCCGGACTCCCGGTGACAACCTCTCATCCCTGCTCGTTGTTATCTTCTCTCTTCTCCTGAATAATCCTCCCAAAGCCACCACTAATCACCCCGTACCCTGGTATGGCCTAGTCTACTCTGCCTAGAGAAGCTACTGAACCAGTTTATAAGCTCATATGGATTATACTATGTAGTATTATGAAATTCATAATATATTATAATATACCTTATATATAGATAAACTGTGTATACCTTGAAACAATGATTTTTATAAAGTATTATATACTCTTATATACGGGATTATATACAGGCCGGGGGGCCTTGGCCTCTTATCACCCCTCGCGGGCCCGTATACTGTGTCCTAGTGGTGTGTGTTGCCCAAGTGGGAGGGACCCGCGGCAAGGAGCGCCCTCGTATACCTACTAGCCTCCAGCCTGGGCATCTCTACTATGATGAACGCCCCCGCGATACTTACTGGGTACGGGTTCGTCTATGCATCGGCATACTACGCCATCCTCGCCTACCCGCCGGTGGCTGGGGCCCTCCTGTTTGCCCTGTCACACGGGCTGGCCGCCATGGTTATGCTTGCCTCCAAGGCTGTCTTCCCCATAGTTGTGGCTGCGAGCCTCCTCCTCAGGCCCCCGGTGGTGTATGTGCTATCCAGGCTCAAGGGTAGGCTTGGCGCCGCTGGCGTGGGGTTTGCCCTGGCCGCTGTAGACCAGCTCGTCGCCCTGTCCATAGCTATACTCTACTATGGCGATGATGGTATACACACGGGGCTCGCCATCTACGAGCTCCTACTGGCGCCCCACGTCTACGCAGCCCACAGGCTCTCCCACTCCCGGGGGTGGACCTCCATACTGGGCCCCGTGGCAGCCCTCCTGGGGGCGGCTTCCCTATACCTAGGGAGCATAGTACTCCCCTCCCCGCCGGCGATAATAGCTGGCCTGCTAGCCCCCCTGGTGCTGCTGGCCAGGCCACCCAGCACGGGGCTCGCCGCCACCGCTACACTGGTCACACTCCTGGGCCTCCTACTCGGCCACGCCGTGGTGGGGGTCAACGCCTCCGTGGCGTTGTACCCCTTCAAGCCCTCCAGCTGGAGCGGCGAGAGGTGGATGCAAACCCAGGCCTGGGAGGGGTGCCCCCAGGCCGGGAACGTCTTCAACGCCACCCACTCCCCCGAGAGGCTCCGGATCATAGACACCTGCATGACGGTGGAGGGAGTAGTAGTGGGGGCGCCCAGGATAGTTGGCGACGGAGACTACGTCTTCGACATAGAGCCCAGCAGGGAGCACAGGTGGACCCTCGGGCTAGGGAACATCATACTCAGGAAGGGAGGCCTCCACATAGAAGTCGTCCCCGAGGACCACTACAAAGTCCTAGACCCGGTAGGAGGGGGCGTATGCCCGGGAGACCACGTCAGAATAACAGGAGTCTACGTGGCGGACACCGACCACGGGATGTGGACAGAGATACACCCCACATACAAGATCGAGGTCACAAAAAGAACCACAGAGAAGCCATGGCCAGACTGCATAAGAGGAACAACACCAGGCAACTATCATCATAAACAACCAAGATAACAATAATCACAACACTACACAAATATCATATACACATTTTAAAGGGAAAGAACAGATACAAGGATACATAGAAGGGGTGAAACAACATAGGTAAATGCCATGCCCTAGTAACAGGAGTACTAGGTGACTTCGAATCATGGGACACGGTTCCCTACCTAATAGAACACAGCGATGACAAAGATGGTAGAATTAAGATGTGGCCACCCAACGGGAAGCAGATAGCAAGCTTCTCCACCCTAATGGCACTCTCACTATATACTGCTTACGGGCTAGATTGCGACAACATAAACATAATTACCTTCATACCTTCAACACTAGTAATCGCAAGAGTAGCCTTACCAAAAATAGATAAAGATGCTCCCCTTCTAAGAATATATAAACTATA
>JALUDK010000140.1 GCA_027044005.1 Acidilobaceae archaeon
AAAGTTCGCTGGTCTCACCTACATGGTAACCGGCCTCGTACTAGTGTCAATGGCTGTGGTAGGCTTCCTATACATGGTTGCAAGGGTGGACTTCATGGCCATAGTCAAGAGGAGCACAGCCGCCAGGCTGATCCACGACTTCCTATACGACAGGTGGTACATAAACTCGATCTACTACATAATATTCGTCGGGGGCTTCACCTACATATCACTAAGCCTACACCTAGTCGACAACCTGATAGACATGCTCTACCACACGGCGATCCCGCTACTAGCAGTACTAGGCGCGGCAGCCCTGAGAACACTACACAGGGGCAGGACAGACTACTACCTAACACTCTACATCTACTTCGCATCCCTAGCCCTACTACTCATCTACCTATACTGGAGGTGATCAATGGTGGAGACAGTCCTATACCTAATGTATGCGACCCTCGCCTCCTCCCTCCTAGTACCGCTCGTAGCATCGAGGGAGGAGGTGGGGGCCAGGCCCGCGATAGCAATCTCCCTAGCAGGAGTAGCTGCGTACCTTGCAGGGGCGCTCCTACTGGTAGCCGAGGCCCGGGGCACCCTAGTGGAGTACTACGACGGGCTGGTAGTCCACGACAGCTTCTCGGCCATGATGGTCCTCAGCTCCGGCGTAGTAGCTGTGGTGACACTGCTAGCGGCAGCCCGCGAGCCGGCCCTATGGACGACGCACCCGGCATACTACAGCCTCCTCCCCTTATCACTCTTCGGTGTCTTCTTCCTAGCAGGGGCAATGGACGCCCTGGTGGTCCTAGCAGCCTGGCTACTAGTATCGGTGATAAGCTACGTCATCATAGCACTCCCAGATGACAAGGAGAGTAGCAAGGCGGCGGTCAGGTACATATACATGGGCGCGGTGGCGACACTACTCCTAGGCCTCTGGGTGGCAAGCCAGGCAGTATCAGCGGCGGACCTAGGAATACAACCCCTAGACATAGCCCCAGCCATGAAAGGCACAGCATCAGGCCTGGCAGTAAGCCTGATACTAGCAGCCCTGGGCTTCAAGCTGGGCCTAGTCCCCTTCCACTGGTGGCTACCAAGCGTCTACTCCAGGGCCCACGGCAGGGCGGTTGCACTGGTGGCAGGCCCCGTTAAGATAGGCTTCATAGCACTCCTAACAAGGATAATATACCAGGCCTCACAGCAGCCCTTCGGCTTCGAGACGCTAGCAGGCGGCACACTACTAGCAGGAACCCTGGCGGTCGCTAGCATAGCGACGATGACCTACGGTAACATAGCAGCACTAACCCCTAGAAGCGTGCAGGCGATACTGGCATACAGCAGCATAGCGCACGTGGGCTACATACTAGCAGGCCTAGCAGCCCTGGCATACCTAAACACGGTAAACCCAAGCCTAGCAGGCCTAGCACTAGCAGGAATAGCAATACAATCACTAGCATACGGCCTATCAAAGGCACCCCTATTCAGCCTAGCCCCCGAGGCGGGCCAGGACCTAGACGATTGGAGGGGACTAGCAGGGAGCAGCAAAGCCACCGGGATCGGGGTAGCAGTACTACTACTAAGCCTCCTAGGCCTACCACCACTACTAGGCTTCTGGGGCAAGCTCTACATATTCATAGCAGCAGCAAGCTACAGCATGCTACTCGTACTAATAGCCCTGGTGAATAGCGGCATAAGTTCAGCATACTACATCAGGATCCTCAGAGAGGTCCTCACGGGCAGCGGGGAAGAGAAGATCATAAGCGACGAGCTAAAGGCAGCAATCATACTGGCATCGCTCCTAACAATAGCACTAGGACTCCTAGCCCCAGCCCTCCTAAGCCTAATATAATCAAGCCCTAATTCATATTTTTATTAAAAAACTATAATAAATAAAGTGGTTAAAGCATAGAATCATAAGCGTTTTGTTAGTTTCATTATCAATAATTTCTGTCGTAGGCACAAAGAGCGCGACTATGCTAGGTGTAGACAGTGAATTATCCTGTGGGCTCATGTATAACTAGTTAACCTTATTACCTAAAACATATAATATATTACGGCAAGGTGGTTCGTACGGGTAAAGATAAAGTTATAATATTATCGTCAAAATCAGGAAACCTTAAAATAGTGCTCGAGAGGCTAGTGTATGGCGCTGATATTAGGAGACCGGAGCAGAGAGGTATCCTGAGCGTTAGAAGAGGGGACACAGTATTCCTCATGGGATAGAGAAAAGGATAGGGGAAGATGGCCCTTCCGAGTACAACTGGAGCCAACCCTAGTTAAGGTGGGAATACTACGGGGCAGGCCTCTGCTTGACCTTCTCCTCAAAGCAGGAAGACTAAGCCTTCGTGAGCCATCTACGCTGGAGACATACTGGATACACCCCCTAGTCCTCGATGAGGCAGATATACTTCTTGATGGGTTCTTCGAGAAAGCGGAGTTCCACTCCTATACCTCCATTCTAGCAGAATTCTACGATACCAAGGGGAAACCGAAACCCTGGGAACCCCCTCCAGAGGATAGTAGTGAGCTTGAAGACCTAATATGCAGCCAGCTGGACGATGGAATACCTGGTGACTGGATAGTAGAGGCACTATTATCCAGAGCACCCGAGGCCTATAAGAAACTCGCTCCTATAGGGTCCCGGGTAGTGGCAGTTAATGGCCTTTACCTCTACTATAGGAAATACTTAGATGTCGCGTTCTTCACACGAGAGGGCTATGCTACAATTGTAGAAATTAAAAGGAATAGAGGAATAAGTGAATTAGAAAAAGGCATGGATCAGGTGTTTTATTACTCGTATGCTGTTTCGAGAGGCTTCAAGCTAAGCCCCAAGAAGGTTTTCCCTATAGTTGCAATCTACGATAGAACAGGACAAGATCTACAAGTAGACCCTGTTAGAGTGGGTCTTACGGTCAAGGATTTAGCTGAACGTTACGGTCTTCTACACGGCAGAGCATCTGTAATTGGAGTTATACCTAGATGCACTAATAGTGGGCCTGATGCAGAGATCCTACCATTATACTAATTATTACGACAACCCTTACCCAGCAAGGATAAGATAGGGTTTTTAAGCCAGCGCTTGTTGACGGTACATTCCCTATATGACTCACTCCTATAGCCGTTTAGCCTATAGATGGTGGTTGGGGGCTTGTGTTGAGGCCTAGGGAGCTGCTGGATAGGCTGGCGGTCAGGGCGAGGGGCGATAGGGTTCTGGGGGGTATGACTCCTAGGCCGCCTCCGGATGTGTTGGAGGTTTGCCGTCTTTACTCCTGGCAGAATATGGGTGACCCCGAGTCTTACACGGCCTCCAGGGAGGCTGCTAGCTACATAGTGTCGACTGCTAGCCTAGTGGTGTTTGGCAGGGAGTACCCTGGCTGGGTGACTAGCGGGGCGAGTGAGGGGAACCTGCTGGCTCTTTATGCGCTCCGGGAGATGGGGTACCGTAGGGTCCTCTACTTCCAGTCGGCTCACTACTCCATACCGAAGTCAGCTAGGATACTTGGTATGAGGGCTGAGCCGCTCCCCGTAGCAGGGGGCTATGAGCCGCTCCTAGGCGAGCTGAGGTCTAGGCTGGGGGAGGGTGATATAGTTGTTGCTACGGTAGGCACCACCGAGACCGGGTATATTGACCCGGTGGTGGAGATAGCGGAGCTCGCCGGGGCCCGGGGCGCTGTTGTCCACGTCGACGCGGCCTTCGCAGGACCCATAATGCGGCACCTAGGCGAGGGCAAGGCGCCAAGGAGCCTGGGAGGAGCAGTTACAAGTATAGTTATGGATATGCACAAGGTCCCCGAGGCGCCCGCGGGAGTGGGCCTGCTACTAGCCAGCGACAAGGGCATTATAGACCTCCTATACCACAAGGCGCCCTACATACCCTCGGGCCGCCAGTTCGGGGTGCTGGGCACCAGGAACGGGGGCCCTGTTATAGCAGCGGCCTACGCCCTCTCAAAGCTAGTCGAGTACGGCGTGGAGAGGCTGGCAGGCGAGCTCATGGACGCGGCCCTGGAGCTAGTGTCGAGGCTAGGGCCCCACGGCTACAGGACACCGCACGGGGTGGAGACCCCTATACTATGCCTTATACACCCCCACCACGACAGGGTCTTCAGGAGGCTAGGGGAGATGGGCTATAAGGCCTACAGGTGCCTGGAGGGCAGGGGGGTTAGGATGGCGGTTATGCCACACCTGATACCAGAGCTGGACAGGGTTTCAGGTATACTAGCAAGTGCTGCTGGGGGATAACCTGTGGAGGGGCTAGACGAGTTCAAGAAGGCTATAGCTAAGTACGGTCACTTCTTCAAGCACGCGAGGATAGACAAGGCTCAGGCTATAAGCGTCGAGGAGGCCCAGCAGGCTATAGCAGAGAGGGCCCGCGGGGAGCTCGACACAGGGATGAGCCTGGAGGAGAACGTGGAGCGGCTAGCGTCTAAAGGCCTCCTGGCCAGGTGGGCGGAGGAGATCGGTGGCCTGATAGGCGATGATACGGGTGACACTGGTAGGGCCATCCAGGCCGCGTTGGAGGGCAGGCTAGAGGAGCCCGGGGCCAGGGCCATGCTCCTAGCCATACAGGCGGTGGCTAGGGCCTACGCTGATATGCTCCTGGAGAAGGGTGTGGGCTACGAGCCCTCGGCCAGGTGCCCAGTCTGCGGGCTGGAGAGCAGGACAATGGTTAAGAGGGGCAAGTGGTTTAACATGGTATGCCACTTCTGCGGCTACGAGTGGAGGGTCTCAGATAAGATGGTCTGCCCCTACTGCGGGGAGTCCAACCCGGTAGCGGTGGGGGCCTACGGCGACAGGGCCAGGAGGGTTATGCTGGCCAAGTGCCATACATGCAACTCTACATGGAGAGTTATAATGGACGAGACCATCAAGGCGCCCAGGATCCTACTCCCCCTCATCGCCCTCAAGGCCGAGCAATTCAAGGTCTTCGCTAGACTCGGCGATGGAGGAGGAGACGCAGGCCTGGAATGGGGCCAGGTACATGCCGAGGGTGGCTACGAAGAGTAGCGGCCTATAAACCTGGGAGCACCGGGTCTCCTCCAACACCCTCCCGGTCGCGTACTCCAGCGAATCCCTAAGGACCTTCGCTATGAGCAGCACCCCGGCTACCGTGAAGAAGAGCCCGGTCAGGATGCTGGATACGAGGAGGTTCCTCAGCGTCCTAACCCTGCCTGTCCTAGCCAGGTCCTCAAGCCTCCTAATGTGGAGTATCGTATAGATCTCTAGCAGGCCCCCAATTATGGCCATGCCAACGGAGGCAGATACCAATACCGACTGGGCTGAGGGCCAGGGCAGCATTGAGCCGAGGACGGCAACCCATATAGATGCTGCCATAAGCACAGGGCCAGCAACGCCCGTCTTCTCTAGGCTATACTCATCTACCCGCTCCACCACCCACCACCGGCCTGGCGAAGGACCTTATACCCAAGACTCTCTCCAGGTATCTAGCGGTAAACCATGCATCCTTCCCCCTATAAGCGTCTACCACAACCATCCTGGGCGATGCCTCCCTCACATACTCCACGATCTCCCTAAATGTCGCGTGGTCGCTGAAGGAGACGTTGTACACGTTATCAGCAACCCTGGCGGCGGGAGCCCTAAGCTCCCACCCAGTCAAGACGATGTGGGTCCCCGGGAGCCTCCTCCTACCCCTAGACCTTGATGCGTGCATGAAGAGGACAACTGACTCCCCATGCTCCCTCCCGGTGTAGACCCTCACATCCCCCAGCGGGTACCCGTAGAACTCCGCCGCGACCCTAGCAAGCTTCACGGTCTTCTCATCGGCTATGAAGGGATAATCTATACCCCTCCTCCTGAGCTCCACCATCACCTCCTGGAGCTTCCCGTTGTACCCGTAGATCCACACGGGGCCCCGGGCTATGTTATCCTCTATCAAGCTCACCAGGGCTGCCAGCGCATCCCACTCTCCCCACCTCCTCTGCAATCTTGGGCTCCCGTAGGTCGCATCTATGACGAGCACGTCGAGCCCGCGGAGGGGAGGGGTTCCAGGCATCTTGAAGTCGCCAGTATACCCCACAACCCCGTCCCTGCACTCGACAAGGACCTGACTGCTGCCAGCTATGTGCCTTGCAACCCTAAGCTCCAGGACCTCATCCTCCAGGGCCACCCTCTTATCGTAGGGTAGCTCCAGCCTCTTCGCCTCTGGCACCCTCTGGCCCAGGACCTCGAGGAACCTGAAGGTGGTGGGTGTGGCTATTATGAAGAGGCTCTCCCTCACGCTCCTAGAGAGCCCCATCGTATGGTCGGAGTGGGCGTGGGTTACCACCCTATACGGCCTGGGCCAGAAGGAGTCGGCAACCACGCCCTCCCCCAGCAGCACCGCGCCCCTTCCAGCAACGTCGGCAGTGCAGGTCATTCCTACCATCCGCCCCAGCCATAGGGGTTTCCGCCCTGGTTATATGGGGTGGAACACCTACCCGGCCGGCCTCAGCCTTTCAACCATAACAAGGAGGGGCACCCTCCTCTCAGGCGCCGCTAGGCCGGTGACTAGAGCCTCGCCCATGCTAGGCTCGAGGTCAGGCAGCCTATCCACTATGTCGCTGGCAGCGCTCTCTACACCCCTCTTTATCGTGGATAGGTCGTCGGGGTTGGTGGTCCTGAGGAGTATGCTCGATGCAGTCTGGCTTAGCACGCCCGGGTCGACGAAGGCGGGCCTCTGGGTGACGAGCCACATGCTCAAGCCCCACTTCCTCCCCTCCCTGGCTATCCTTAGGAGCGAGGTCTTGCTGGCCCTATCCACCCCAGCCGGGGCGAGGTTGTGGGCCTCCTCTACAACTAGCACAGTTAGCCTCCTAGGGTCATAGTCTCCAACGTGGAGGCTGAAGAGCCTCCTTATCAGGGTTGAGAGTAGCAGGTCCACGTTGCCAGTGCTGGGCGGTGCTAGGTGGACTATGGAGAAGCCCTCCATTAGCCTGCTCATAACAGCGTCGAATACCAGCGGGTCTACCACGTCGCTGGTCATCCCGGCAACCTTACGGAGCCTCCTAAGAACCCCGCTCAGTATATGGTCGCTATACTCTGTAGTCCTCAGGTAGTAGATAGCGTCGGACAGCCGCGTCCTCGCCTCCTCCACGCCCTCCCGGCTACCCAGTAGGCTGCACAGGGCCTGCTTCTCCCCAGCCCTAGCCGGGTCGGCGTAACCGAGCCTGTAGGATAGCCAGGCAAGGTAGCGGAGGAGCGGGAAGAAGTATCTCCTCCCGCTCCTCTCATCTCCTGCTAGGGTTTTGCCCAGCTCATCCTCCGGCCTCTTCCCCTGGTCGCCGCACCAGAGTATCATGGCGTCAAGGATCTTCCCAGCCCTAGACTCCGCGTCCCTCCTGCTTGATACTCCTCCCGTCAGCCTCCTGTTAAGGTGGGCGTCTAGCAGGGCTATCATTAGGGTGACGCCGTAGACGTCCTGGCCGCTGTAGAGGTCTAGGGCCGAGGCGAGGTCTGAGACTATCAGGGGGAAGTACTCGCTGGTGGCACCGCTAACCTCGATCATCTCCTCCACGTCCATGAAGCCGGGTAGGGGGAGTAGTATGACTAGGCTCCTGCTATCCTTAATCAGTCTATAGGCGTCATTATACCTAGCCTTAGAGGCCTCGAGCCTGGAGCACCCGGGTGTCGCCCTAGACATCGCCCTGTCCTTGTCGAAGAAGGCCAGAACGTCGATGCTAGAGCCCAGCCTGGGTGGCAGGGAGAGGCTACAGGCCATATCAGCCAGGCCGCTCCACAGGTACTCCCTCTGTGCCTGTGCGCCAGCACGGGCGGCCTCGTAGGGCACTATGATCGTGAGGCGCCCAGGCTGCCTCCCCCCGCCGTAGTGGCTCGGCTTCATCACCGCGTCTAGGAGGGGCACCGTGTCCTCCCTGAGGTAGGGGTACCCCGTGTACTCCCCGGCTATGTCGAATACTATTATCCCGCCCCTGGGGTAGCCTATCTTATCCCTCCTAGAGGAAACCTCGTATACCAGCCTCTTCACCGTCTCCGTCTTCCCGCTCCCGGTCTGGCCTAGTATGGAAAGGTGGGTCGTCAGCCTGGCCGGGTTTAGGTAGATCCTGACCTCCCTATTGTAGCTGAGCCTACCCAGGTAGAGGCCGCCCTCGGAGTAGTCCGCGCCTAGCCGGTGGTGGAGTAGGCCCTCAAGCCTCGTGGGATCGGGGTACTGGATCCTGCTGAAAGGGCGGGGCGGCCTGTCGTAGGGCTCCAGCCTCTCCCCGCCGTTGGCCCTAACCACGTGGCCTAGAACGTTCAACTCGACCTTCATTATGCTGCTCCACCTCACCAGCTCTTGGCCCGGGCTCATTATCTCCTCCAGGACCCTGACGGCGTCCTCGAGCCTTGTGGCTCCTATGGACTCGTAGATCCTCCTGAGCCTCTCAACGTCTAGGGCCGGGTGGGGGGTCTCCTCCTTCACGTCAGTGATCATCGCTAGGTACCTGTCACCCGAGGTCCTGTCGCTAACCTCAACTAGGGTGCCGTACCTTACTACAGCCTCAGCAGGCCTAAGGAGTATACCCTGCACGCGCCCATAAGCCTCTATGCTAGTCGTGAAGCCTGTAAGCCTATCCTCAGCCACGATAGCCACCCCATGCACATAGCCTAGGTCATATACCTCCTCCGTGTGGCGAAGTCTCTTATGAAGGTGGAGTAGGGCACTATCCTCCTCCCCAGGCTCTCGAGGAGGCTTGCAAGGGCGGCAGCCTCCCACTCGTTAACCCTACTCCTCTGGTCGACAACTATAAGGGGGGAGGGTACCCCGAAGTGGGTGGCCTGGCTCTGCGTATACATGTGCCTAGCGAGGTCCTCGCTATCACCGCCAGGGATATACTCTAGCCTTATGGGGTGCCTGACCTGGACCAGCTCAGCCAATTCCCTAGGAGAAACGCCCATCCTCTCCGCGTGCCTAGCCAGGGTCTGGCAGGAGGGTATACGATCGGTGAATATGTATGTGAACTCGACCTCAGGAAGGCCGGAGAGGCGCCTCTCAGCAGGCACGCCAGTGGCCTCCTCAAGCTTATTGGACCTGTAGCTAGCAGCAGCTGGGGGCCCAACCAGGGTCTTCTTGCTGAGGAGAGGGGTCCCGGCGAGGTCCTCGGGGCCGAATAGGTACCTGTACAGCATCATAACATCTACATCACTCTTCACACCCAGCCTCTCAAGGGCCTGGCCCCTGTATATCGCCAGGACGAGTTCATCCCTGCCCAGCCTAGAAGCCTCTTCCAACACCTCCCAAGGAGGCCTAGAAGAGGAGAAGAGGCTAGCTAGCATGGTCTCCAGCAGTGCGGCCATGTCATGGGCAACCCTGCCAGGCTCATCTACAAGATCCTCCGTGCACCCAGCCCTGGATATAGCCCTCTTTATCAGGGCATCAGCATGGAGCCCCCGCGGGTATGACTCCATAACGCCTAAGAGCACATACGTCGAGAGCTGCCTGCTCCTGCTAAGGTCCTCAGAGACAGCTGCAATAGTGGCCCCTTCAACCCTCCCCAGCCTCGAGAGGAGCGCCACGGCGGCAAGCCCGGGGTTACACGCCTCGCCCTGGCCGCTCCTCCTAACTATAGACTCGTCCCTAACACTATATACAACCTCCAGGGGGAGGCCTGAGTACCTGAGCACGGCCTCCATACTCCTACAAGGCATATCGAAGACCCTGTTGAAGTAGGTCCCGAACTGTTGGAGCAGGGCCCCATGCCTCACAACGAGCCTGCGCCCACCAGGCGAGCCGGGAGGCTGCTCGCCCAGCGCTATAGAGAGCATTATACCCAGCTCGGCTAGGTAGAGGCTAGCCTGCCTCTGCCTCTCACTCCCCACAACAGGCAGGAAGGAGTAGCCGCCTTCACCAATCAGGGGGTACAGAATGCGCTCCCTAACCCTATCCCCGGCCCAACACCTCTCCAGTACAGCAGCCTTAAGCACGAAGCCCTCAACACCGCCACGCGTCCCCCGGTACCCACGGGCTCCAACATCTATAAAGTACTCGCAATCCCACCTAACCCCAAGGAGCGGCTCCGCCTGGTCAAGCCTACTCCACCCGCCCCGGATCAGGCTGGCCCCGCCAGTCTCCTCAACGCCCCTGGCTGCTAGGGCCAGTGCAAGCCCTCCCCACTCCGGTGGTGCGTCGCCAAGCTCAGTATACGCCAAGCTCATAGACCCCCTAAGGAGTGTATGCGTTCAAGCATAATTAGCGGACCCCGCTCCAACCCAGGCCGCCGTGCCATTATATAACATCATGGGAGTAATACCGCCACGCTGTTGTAGGGGGTATATTAGCAGCTCTGCATCCAGCGACTTGTCCCCACTATATACCCTGCCCAGCACCTGGTCGTCATAATGGTTGGCCGTCATTGTGGGGGGCCGGTGGGTGGCAAGAGGCGCCAGGCTACTACTACTGCTTCCATGCAACCCCGGGGTTAGGATGGGCGACTACACCCTAGGCCAGAACTGGAGGATTGTGATGAGGGTTGTGGGGGACCTGGTTGACACTGGCATACTCGACCTGGCCGCGGTGGACAGCTGCAAGCCTGGCATCGTGAAGCAGGGCGAGGAACACAGGTATAGGTGGTGTGATGTGAGGCCCCTGTGGCACGAGCTCTACAAGAGGCAACCATGGAGGCTAGAACTACTCATCGCGGGAGTCACAGAGGACCTCAAGAGGCTAGCCCTAGAGTATAGGGCCCTAGCGGCATACGTCAACGTTAGGGCCTACAGGACCGCCCTAGAGCATGCAACGGCCAGGTCTGGAGTAGAGATCCACATGCTAGGCCCCCCAAGGATGAGCCCCCTAAGCTACAGGAGTAGGAGGAGCCTGGAGGCGCTTCGCAGGGGGCTCATAGGCCTGGCGATGGCGACGGCCACGCTATAGAGGTGGGTTCCATGGTCAGGGTCTTCCTAGTACTGCCGGACCTCTCGCGCTCCAAAGCAGAGGCTCTAGCCAGGCTGGGCAAGGTGGATGTACTACTCAGCTACACAATACTAAGGTGGAAGCCCTCAGCCCTAGAGAGGCTCCGGGTATTGAGGAGTAGGCTGGGGGAGGTTATGCTAGACTCCGGGGCCTACCACCAGGGGAGGGGAGAGGCATGGGTTGACCCTGCAAGCTACGCAAGCTTTGCCAATAAAAACAGGAGCCTCTTCAACTACGTGGTCGCCCCCGACCACCCCGGGGATCCAGGGGAGACCCTAGCTAGGACCCTCAGATTCATGGATCACTATCCGGGGGAGTTCATACCGGTAGTCCAGCCCGGCCCGGGCCATGGGCCCCATACGCACATAGCGATGGTGGAGCAGCTCGACCGGGCCGGGGTACTGGAGAGGGCCCCAAGGGCGGAGGGAGGGGTACTGGTTGGGGTTGGGGGCCTTGACGGGGAGAGGAGGAGGGTGAGCTATATAGCTGCGCTGGTAAGGGAGGCCGAGAGGGAGTATCCATGGGCCAGGCTCCACCTATTCGGGGCTGGGGCTAGGATCCTGGCTGGGCTGGCAAGGAGGGGGCTACTGGGCCAGGTCTACAGCGTGGATTCCAGTGGATGGCTCGCGGAGATCATGTGGAGGAGGCGTACGGTTCATAATGCGGATACACCGCTGGAGGCCAATGCGAGGGCGATCGAGGCCTATATAGAGAAGGTGAGGCAGGCAGTGGAGGAAGCCTAGCCTCGGGGCCCTGCGTCGCCTGTGCATCCCTTATCTATGATCTTCTTGAGTCTGGCAAGCTCGTCGTATATCTCCTCGATCCAGGAGAGGACGGCTAGGGCCTCTCCCCTTAGCTCTGGCTTAGACAGTATCGGGGTTAGGCTCTTCTCTAGCATCTCCATCCTAACGTAGACCCTATCCAGCGCCTCCCCGGGGCTGCACTCCGCCACTATTCCCCGCCCTCCGCTAGGGCGTTGAGTATCTCCACAGCGGCCAGGTAGAGGACCGACTCCATCCTAGACTCCTGCTTCACCGATTTCAGGTAGACCTCGGCGCTGGGCTCCAGCGGTGACAAATGGCTGCTGTACTGGCTGTAGAGCGTCACGAGGGATAGGGCCTCCAGCCGGGGGTACCTGTACTGGAGGCTATATAGGGGCGCCGTCAGGCTATCCACGGCATAGACACCCTCCACTCCTATGTATCGCTCCACCTCGTCATGGCTCCAGGGTAGCCTGGGGTGGTCCACGGTCACGCTTATCCCGACAACATACTCGAAGTCGGCGAACCTAACCTCCAGTATGTTGGATGCAACCCCGAGCAGGCGGGAGGAGGCCAGTACAGGGAGCCCCGGCTCAATGAGCCTGCTACTAGACGAGTCCCGTGGCACGGCGGCCCTGGCAATTAGCACAAGGTCCTGGCTCAGCCCCCTCCTCACCCTATAACCCCTGTGGATCAGGATGACCCTCCTCACTCCCATAGAGTACAGCTCCGACACGGCCTCCACGATTGCCTGGGGATAGGGGGGCACCAGCTGGACGACGAGTTCGAGGCCAAGTTGTGTGCCCACTATGCTCCTGAATCCGGGGATCCCCTCATACTCGCCTATAATCCGCTCAATACCCCTCTTAGCCCCGTTGAACGCCTCTATACTATCAAGGATCACGGCATTAGCCCCAGCAAGCGCGCCATGAATACCTGTTACGGGCCCTATACCGGTGGCAGACACCTACTACCCCTCCGAGGGGTCATACTTTTATTTCTAGCAATATATGCTAGGATGGGGGGGTATATAAGGAGGGGGGTGAGTTTTGACACAGGTAATAGAGAGGATCAAGGAGGCCCCACGCGTCGTGGGGACACACGTGTACGGCAACCTAGTGGGGTGCAGGAACATCGAGCTGCTCCGAGACATAGAGGGGCTGAAACAGCTAGTCCTAGAAGCAGCAGAGAAGGGCAATATGACGGTGCTCGACGTGAAGGCATGGAGGATAGGAGAGGGGGCTAGCGTGGTAGCCATAATACTGGAGAGCCACATAACGATACACACATGGCCGGAGTTCAACTACGCCACCGTAGACGTCTACAGCTGCGGAGCCCACACGAACCCCCTAGAGGCGTTCAACCACATAGTCGCCGCTCTGAAACCCCTCAGAGTAGAGAGGGGCATGGCAGACAGGAGCCTGGAATAGGAACACCCCCCGGGGGCACACTGCCCCGGGGGGAGTCCTCCACTGCTGGGCTTCATCACTGGATCCCAACCCCCTTATTTCTCCCTCAAGCCAGCCAAGCCGGGATTATACTCTAGGCAAAAGCTGGTGGCGACGCCTTGACCCTATGCACAGTACTAGCCGGTGGCGCCTCTCTCCGCTTCCCCGGCGGGAAACTATCCTCGAGCCTACTAGGGGAGCCCCTCCTCCTTAGGGTTGTCAAGATCCTCGAGGCCAGCGGGATCTGCCGGAGGCTAGTAGTATCTACAAGCCCGGTAGCCCTAGTGGAGGTTAAGGCCATCCTAGGTGGCGCCTATGACTTGGTGGTGGATCATGATTGGCTTCCTTGCAGGGGCCCCCTGAGGGGGATCGCCACTATAGCCGTAAGCCATGCCCCACCCGAGATGGTGCTGGCAGCTGGGGATATGGCATGGCTATCCCCCAACGCGCTAGAAGCCCTAGTTGACGAGGCTAGGAGGCATGGAGCCACGGCTGCGGCTCCAATGTGGGCTACAGGCTTTGTACAGACACTGGCAGCTTACATAAGGGAGCCCTGGCTAGCGGTAGAGGCATGCATGCGGAGGGGCTCCCTGGCCAGGCCGAGCGATATATACCGGTCCTCCTCGAGGCCTGTGATAGTAGGGTCGGCCCACCTGGGGGATAGCGACGGTAAGCTATTCATGAGCGTAAACACCATGGAGGAGATACTCAGACCTCGACCGGATCCGCCGGGTAAGGGGGTTGTCGTAGCGTCAGAGGCATCAAGGCTACATAGGATAGCCCTAAGCAAGGAATCAACAAACCCATCAGGGAGCCTAGCCTACTACTGGATGGAGGCGCACTGGTACAAGAACGCTGGCCTCACCCATCTAGCACGCCATGCATGGCAGGACTACTGCTGGTCGCTCCACAGGGCTGGCCATAGCGGGGCGGCTTCGAGCAGATTCTCACTCATGCCGTGCAGGTCCAGGAGCCGTGGCGCCTAGCTATCAGACAGGCTGCCAGAGAGGATGACTATACTCCTACCCCGCCCATTCTTAGCATTGGAGACCAGAGTTACGCCAAGCCTCCTAGCCGCTTCGATCCCACTCATCAGGGGGCCCCTCATTGTAACCACCAGCCCCACCCCGGCACTGGCTAGCCTATAGACCATGTCAGCAGAGGCCCTCCCAGTTGTAGCCGCTACCAGGCCCGGCTTACCGAGCAGGTCATTCAGTAGCGCGAGGCCAACCGCCTTGAGCACGGCAGTATGCCTACTAGTGTCATGGGCAGCTACGAGAACCCCATCCTCCAGGCTGTATATCGCCGCGGTGTGCGCGGAGACCCTGTACTTGGCTCCAGCAGTCCTCCCCGAGAAGTCCTTGTAAAGGAGCTTAACATGGCTCCACGTGTATCTAGCACCGCCTCGAGCCTTATCCACGGAGGGGCCCACCGGGGCGCCACATTCCCCCGGGCTAAGTAGCACCGGCTGGGGGCCTAGCGCATCTAGGCCAGTCACCCTTATACTATCGCCTATGACCTCGACGCCGATACTACCCGGGTCTATGCCAGGCTGCTCCCCCACGGCCAGCCCTAGGCCGGCCTCCTCTAGGTTGGTTGGCATAGCAACTATATTCCCCTGGAGGACGCCATCAATGTAGATCCTGTAGAGCTTGTCTATGGCAACCCTTATGTCCCCGATCTCCTTGTATGCAATCCCAGTCTCTCCCGCGATCCTGAAGCCTGTGATGCTACTCAGCCTCACGCTCTAGACCCCCAAGAGTATACTGGCTAGTATCACCTCAGCCTGCTTGGGCCTCACACTAGTCACCGCCATCCTGTACCCGCAGGACTGGCACTCCCTCACCTCTAGCACTCCAGGCTTTATTATGTAGATGTTGAATGAGTTCCTGCCGTGAGACCCGCAGGAGGGGCATCTCCACTCCTCTACACTCCACTCCATCCCGCATATGCACCTAGCAATGGGTGTATAGCCGTCGAAGAACCCCTGGCTAACCCTGGATAGGACTATGACTCTGGGCTTGGAGCCGCATACAGGGCACACTGCCCCCATGGCTCTAGGCGCCTGGCCCCCCAGCTTTAGGTAAATCCTCCTTATTGCAAGATACCGTGCAAGGCCCACATTACCGGTAGCCTCTATCGCGGCGCCAGTAACCTCCTCGAGGTTTACTACTCTCGAGGCAAGCGGGCCGCCATTCTGGGCCCCTAGCCTGGGCTCGGGTAGCCCGGTGGCTAGCTTCTCTAGCTCCTCAGCCTCTCCCGCAAGCTCCTCCAGGTCTTTCACGCACTCATCCACACATAGCTTGGCTAGGCCCTCGAGTAGGGGGTACCTGGATGGGTTCACTCCTCTCCTCCCCCGGCTCCAAGGTGCTCCGTAGCCCAGCCCTCAGGGACCTCGCCGCTGGTGAACATTGCCCTGAGTAGGGGCCTGTTGGACGGGTGTAGGGTTGCGTAGGTGTGGAGTAGTAGGAAGAGTATTGCCAGGGCGAAGCCTATGTCGTGTAGGGTGTACATGAGCCTAGCGGTTGATAAGCTTAGGCCCAGCTGCTCCTTGTATAGTAGTGCAACCCCGCTTATGGATAGGAGTATTGTGGATGCTAGTAGTATTATGAAGAGCCACCCTGCTAGGACATTGTATCTACCCATCCTAGCTTTCACCTCCCACGGTATGGGCTTGCCCAGCGTGTAGTGCTTGATCAACGCGGCCGCCTCCCTAGCCTGCTCTCCCAGGCTCCTAGCTATGGCTTTGAGTATGTGGAACTTCCTGTTGAATGCCAAGTAGTAGACTAGGTACACCACCACGAAGGCGCCCCAGGCCAGGCCGACCACCCTGTGCCAGGTCCTGGCCCACTGGACACCCACAACGACGGGGTCGGCGTCAACTCCCTCCAGGGTTGAGAGGGGCTGACCTATGGCCAGGGCTATCCACGACGTGACG
>JALUDK010000141.1 GCA_027044005.1 Acidilobaceae archaeon
TATAGTGCAGCTACCCCCGGGCCGCCAAATCCTAGGAGCATCATCGTATAGTCTATATTATTCCCCGTATATTGCTGGGATATGGTGTATGGTAGGCTGAGCATTATTATACTGTCTCCTATGCCAATAGCGAGTCTACTGTCTTTAGGGCTCCATGCCACGCTAGTCACAGTATCATCCAGGTAATCCTCCCGTAGCTTGAATCCATTAGCGCTGAACACGACAATCCTATACCCGGAGCCGACGGCCAGCTTACCCCCATCAGGGCTCCACGTTACGCCACTTATCGGCTTGCCCAAGCTGGCTTTCCATAGCAGGACGCCAATGGAGTCGTACACGACAACCCTGCCATCACTCAGGCTCGCGGCTATTCTAAGGCCGTCAGGGTTCCAGGAGATGTCCTCGACCCCGCTATTAAGGTCCTCGCTCCATACTTCACCGCCTCTACTATCCAGTACAATAACTCCCCCGCTATCGCCCCTGCTTAGGCCAGCTACCATCTTTGAGCCGTCAGGGCTCCAAGAGACCCCGAGGACGAGGCCGTCCAGGCTCTTATTCCATACTACTCCCCTAGACTCGACTATAAGGATCCTACTCCCCTCCCCTACCGCCACCACGGAGCCTCCTGGGCTCCATGAGACGCTAGTCACGTTACCCAGTCTATTCTCCCAGAGTACGTGCCCCTTATCATCTAGTACGATAACCTTGCCGAGGGGAGGCTTGGTGCCTACTGCTATCTTTGTGCCATCAGGACTCCACGAGGTGCTGCTTATAGTTGCATCCAGGCTTGTCTCCCATAATGGGTCCCCATCCTCACTAAGAACGATTAGCCTCCCGTTGTCTAGGCCAACAGCGATCCTAGACCCATCGGGGCTCCATGATATACTCTGGACGCTACCCCCCAGCTCCTTCTCCCAGAGTATATCTGTTGTGGGGAGGCTCGTTGTTAATACTGCATGAGCCGGGTCTGGCACGATTGTTGATGAGATAGATACAACTATCATAGCTATAATTATAGCTACTTTGTATTGCTGGAGGATTCTAGTGGCGTCGCCCAAAAACCGCACCCCGTAGCCCTCGTTTGCCTACGATAATATATTAAAATACGATTGTTATGCCACTACGATATATATAAATTAAATTCTATAGGTGTAGGAT
>JALUDK010000142.1 GCA_027044005.1 Acidilobaceae archaeon
GGGACGTGGGGGGGGGGTGGAGAAAAGGGGGGGTGGGGGTTGGGGTGCTACTTGAGCTGTTGTGGCTCTGTGGTTAGGCTCCTCCCGTCTATGGTCTGGTATGATATGGATACCGCTACTATGCTGGGGTCTGTTACGACCGCGTTTATGCTGGCCTTGCCTCCTGGGGCTACCTGTAGTGGTAGCGTCTCCTGTGTCTGTAGCTGTATGGTGGTCCCGTTGGGGTAGATGCCGTTCACCGCTGTCACTTCAACCTGCACGTCGTGGTTGTTTAGTACTTCTAGGTGGACTAGCCTTGTTGTCTGGGATAGCCTGGCCTGGGAGACGTCTATTATCAGCCCCTCGCTGAGGCCCTGCATCTTGTCTACGCTCTCCTGGAAGTAGTTGTAGATCAGCATTCCTCCCAGTATTGTCGCGCTTATCAGCACGACCGTCGCGACTAGGGGGGATAGGCCCTTCCTTGCCCTAGCCCTCGCAGCCATCCTCCATGCACCCCATCCGCCGTGGGCCGGTGTTAGGTTGATCGCAACGAGCGGTGAAGCCGATTTCATTGATGAAATCCTTTTAAACCCCCCATCCGGGGGGTTTAATGCCCTCCCACTCCACCCAGATGACCCCCGGGTGGTTGGGTGCATGAACGGGCTGGAGCCGGTAGTGGATGTGAGGGCTAGCAGCGTGGACGCGGCCACCCTAGTAGAGGCTTACAGGAGGATCCATGGCTTCATGGCTGGCCACCTGGTGGAGGCTATTGATACCCTTGTAGAGGGCCTCAGCTCCAGCAGGCTGAGGGTGCTAACATTCACTGGCAACCTGGTCTCAACGGGGCTACGGGGCGTGCTGGCGGAGCTTGTGGGCAGGGGCCTCTTCAACGTTGTGATAACAACCACGGGCGCCCTGGACCACGACATAGCCAGGGCCAGCGGGGGCACCTATTACAGGGGCGCCTTCGAGTACAACGATGAGGAGCTGCTTGAGAGGGGGTTCCACAGGCTAGGCAACATACTCATACCGGTAGACAGCTACGGGCCTAGGGTCGAGGAGTTTACCAGACGCCTCCTCCAGGAGATCGGCGATGGGGCCCGTATAGGGATCAGCGAGCTCCTATGGAAGGCGGGGGAGCTTATCAGGGACCAGGACAGCATACTGAGGGCTGCCAG
>JALUDK010000143.1 GCA_027044005.1 Acidilobaceae archaeon
GGGGCAAAAATCGGCATAGACGCTACCGTGAAGTTCCGCGAGGAGGCAGGACGGGACCCTCCAGATATAGTAGCCCCGGATGAGCGTGTGGAGGAGAAGGTAGCCCGCATAGCAGAAAAGTACGGTGTGAAGGGAGGGGATCCTTGGAGGAGGCTCATCAAGGAGTACCTAGATACGATCCGGGTATGGTACGAAGCCAGGGGAGGCTCCACGCCCTAGCCAGGCTAATCAGGGTTGAGCATACCCTCTTCAGCCTACCATACGCGTATCTAGGAGGACTACTAGGAGGCTCCATGACACTGAAGGAGCTACTACTAATCACCCTCGCAGTATTCGGACTCCGCACTGCCGCGATGGCCTACAATAACATAGCAGATCTAGACATAGACCGGTTGAACCCGAGGAGTTCTAAGAGGCCACTGGTAACCGGGGCTGTTAGTATGAAGGATGCGTGGCTACTAGTAGCCCTTGGAAGCATACTATACTACTTATCGGCGGCTCTCCTAAACAAGTACGCCCTAATACTCAGCCCCGTCCTCTGGATAGTAGCTATGACCTACCCCCACGCGAAGAGATACCACAGCTTCCCCCACATACACCTAGGCCTAACGCTGGGACTAGTGGTATTCGGGGGCACAATAGCAACCTACGGGGACGTGGCTAGAAGCCTCTACGATGCACTAGCAAGTGTCCCATGGGACCTAGTAGTAGCAGTAACCTGCTGGGTAGCAGGGTTCGACGTCCTCTACAGTATAATGGACGTGGAGTTCGACAGGAGACTCCGGCTAGGAAGCATACCGGCCCGCTATGGTGAGAGAAGGGCTCTCCACTCTAGCACCGTGTGCCACGCAGTCTACCTAGCAATACTTGGCCTAGCTATCCCGCGCTACGGGCTCGGCCTCGTAGGCATAGCCACCTATATAGTCACGGCGGCACTCATAGCCTACGAGCAGTACCTGGTCTACCGGGAGGGCTTCGAGGCTATACCCAGAGCCTTTAACATGAACCTCCTAGTAGGAGTGGTTGTCGGGATAGGGTACTCGCTCGCCCTTATTGTTTAGAACTTGGGCCTGTACTCCAGCTCCACGTATAGGTATGATTCTCTTCCATTACGGGTCCGCCTATTATCGATGTCCCAGGCGACGATCTCAACGC
>JALUDK010000144.1 GCA_027044005.1 Acidilobaceae archaeon
CCTGGCCCATGCCTTGAGTGCGCCCTCCATGCTGAGGCCTGCGAGGGGCGACAGTACTATGGCTAGTAGTGTGGTTAGCCTTGCTGGGATTAGGTTCATAATCGTGTCTAGCCTGGCCGAGGCCCACCCTGGATCCCTGTACTCCGGCGTCTTGAAGCCTAGGGCACCATCGAGCGTATTGGCGATCCTCTGTGCCAAGGCTCCTAGGGGCCCTGCTAGCGTGTACCATAGTAGGGGTGAGGCTATCCCGTCTACTAGGCTCTCCGACAAGCTCTCTATCGCGGCTGACGCTACATGGCCAGGCCCCAAGCTGTTGGTCTGCCTTCTGACTATCCCCTGAACCGTGGCCCTCGCCTCGTCGAGCTTGCCCTCCTCTAGGCTCCTGCCAACCCTGGCTACAGTGTCTAGTAGGAGCCTAACAGGGATGGATAGCTTCACTACCAGCCCCGCTACTAGTAGCCATGCAATGGGGCCTATCATGGAAGCTATGTAGAGCGCGAGGCCTGTTGGCGCTAGTATCGCAGCCATGACTAGTACCATAGCAGCTATGCCGCGTGCTTTAGACGAGTACGGTGGGGCCAGCCTCTTGGCCAGGTTGAATGCTATGACAACCGGGTGGAGCCTCAGGAGCATGCCCCTGTGCTCCGGGTATGCTAGGTCTAGGGCGAGCCCTAGGATGAGGGCCCCACAGGCCAGTACAGGATCCTCGGGGAAGAGCCAGTTAGGCAAAGGGGACACCTACGGCTAATGCCAGGGTCAGCGTTACCTCGTAGCTGAAGCCAGCCGCGTCACCAGAGGGCCTCCCCAGCCTAGATGCAGAGTCCCGTGCAACCAGTACGCCCACTAGTGGGGCCAGGTATACGATCGGGCTAACCCCAGCCACGAAGCCCGGCAGTATAGCGGACAGGTACAACGCCAGGTTGACAACTGGCCTCCGCCCCAGGGTTGACTCCTTGAAGGTAGCCGCTAGCCCGCTACCCGCGCCCTTAGAGGAGTATATGTAGATGTACATCGCCTCAGCCGCAGCGGTGTACGCTGTTACAACCAGCCATGGCTCATTCACAGCTTCTAGGAGCAGAGAGTACCTGACTATGAGCAGTACAGTTGTATACGCTATAGCGAATCCTCCCTTCCTCGGATCCTTTATTATCCTC
>JALUDK010000145.1 GCA_027044005.1 Acidilobaceae archaeon
ACGACGCCACTGTGCAGGTCCTAGGCGTTACGGCCTTCTTTGCATTATTCATAGCAGGCATCCTACTCATAGCACTAGCCCCAACCATGGAAAACAATGAAACACCAATACCAGACCCCACAGTACAAATATCCAATAGAAGGCATAGATAAATGTATAATATACGTTTTTACCCATATAATTCTTTACATTTGTATCGTGTTTATTAGGGCCTATGGCTTATATGTTGTGTGAGTGTGTAGTTAAGGTTAACTACGGGGGTGTACGCTATTGTCTGGTGGTGCGCGGGATAGTAGTGGTGTGATATGGTTGGGGGTTGTAGTTAAACGGATCAAGGGAAGGCTATACGTCTACGAGCAGTATCGTAGGGATGGTAGGGTGGTTACCAGGTACGTCGGGAGCCTGGAGAGTATTGTTGATGGCTGGAAGAGGTGCAAGGATGGGGTTGAGGGGCGAAGCCCCCAGCTGGTGGACCGGCCGGGATTTGAACCCGGGGCCTCCCGGATGCCAACCGGGCGCTCTTCCAGGCTGAGCTACCGGCCCATCCCACCCTCCAAGACTCCCACGGGAGGGATTAAAGCTTTAGCGGTCGGCTGGTGACAGTCAACCATGCAAGGGTGAGGAGGATAACAATCCTAGTAGTAGAGCCGGGGCCCCTAGAGGGCGAGGCACGGGCACCACCATCCAAGAGCTACACACACAGGGCGCTACTAGCCGGGCTCATCGCCCGTGGTAGGAGCATAATATGGAATCCCCTGGAGAGCGGCGATACGTTGGCTACAGTAGAGCTAGTCAGAGCCATGGGAGGCCAGGTAGAGTGGGGCATAGAGGTTGCAAGGGTCACATCCGAAGGGCCAAGATGGGCAATACCATCTACAAACTGTAGAGAATCCGGCACAACGCTAAGGCTAGGCATAGGCGTGGCATCGCTACTGGACAAACCCTTCATACTCTACGGCGAGGGTAGGCTAAACAAGAGGCCAATCAAGCCACTACTAGACTCGCTAGCCATGCTAGGAGCATCATTCCTAGATACAGAAGGTTACCCACCAGTAGCGGTCAAAGGGCCTATAGGACCGGGATCAGCAGCGATAGACGCGGGCGAGAGCAGCCAATTCCTCTCAGCACTACTAATGGCAGCATCAGGCGTCGAGGAGGGTGTAGAGGTAAGGGTTGAGAGGCTATCATCCAAGGGGTACATAGACGCTACAGTCGAGGTCCTGGAGGCATATGGGGCCAGAATCGAGAGAGACGGGTACAGATGGTTCCACGTCGAGGGCCCACTCAAGGCCTCAACCTACTACATCCCAGGGGATTGGAGCAGCGCCGCGGCGATACTAGCCATAACAGCGGGGACCGGCGGCAAGGCAAGGGTGCTAGGCCTGAGGTACCCCGACCCACAACCAGACTCTAGGATAGTCGAGGTCCTGGAGGCGTATGGGGCCAGGGTCACTGTGGGGGGCAGCTGGGTAGAGGTTGAGGGCGGTAAATTGCATGGCATCGAGGTTGATGTAGACGAGTCGCCAGACCTGGCCCCGGTGGTAGCGGCGCTAGGGGCGGTTGCCTGCGGCGAGACCAGGATATGCGGTGTAACAAGGCTCAGGGTAAAGGAGAGTGATAGGGTTGCAACGATCCTAGGCCTCCTAGGCGATGCTGGCATAGAGGCCAGGATGAGTGGCGGGTGTATAGCTGTAAGGGGGGCATGCGGAGTGCTAGAGGGAGGTTACACCCTGGACTCCAGGGGAGACCATAGGATAGCTATGGCAGCCGCCCTGCTAGCCCTAGCATCAAGGAAGGGAGGCCTAGTAAGGAGCTGGAGGAGCGTAGATAAATCCTACCCCGCATTCTGGAGGGACCTCGAGAGGCTGGGTGCACGGATCCATGTACAAGGGCAGGATCCTAACACTAGTTGACTGGGGCGAGAGCCATGGATGCTGCATAGGGGGAGTCCTACTAGGGCTACCCCCAGGCATACCGGTCGACGTTGACAAGGTAAACAGGGAGCTGGCAAGGAGGAGGCCCGGGGGCAGGCTGGCTAGCCCGCGGCGTGAAGAGGACAGGGTAGAGATCCTATCTGGAGTCTACCGGGGCTACACGACTGGGGCCCCGCTGGCCTTTATCATAGCTAACAAGGACGTGAAGAGCAAGTTCTACGAGGAGGTAGTAAAGTACAAGCCTAGGCCGGGCCACTCAGACGCGCCAGCCAGGCTCTACTCGCAGGGTTTCTACGACTACCGTGGTGGCGGCCACTACTCAGGCCGCCTTACAGCGGTGACAGTGGCCGCGGGGGCGCTAGTAGAGCCTATCCTAGACATGGCTGGAGTCGAGACGACTGCATACCTAGCCAGCCTAGGGGGGGTAGAGTGCCGCGTAGACGGGTGGGTACCACGGGAGAAGGTATACAGCTCCACCCTATACTGCCCAGACCCCGAAGCATCCCAGGCCATGGAGGAGGAGCTGGAGGATGTCAGGAGGCGTGGGGATAGCCTCGGAGGCTCGGTGGAGGCGCTAGCCAGAGGAGCACCCACAGGGCTAGGCAGCCCTGTGTATAGGATTGATGGTGCACTGGCCCAAGCAGTCATGGCAGTACCAGGCGTTAGGGGAGTCGAGGTAGGCGCGGGCGCAAGGCTGGCATCGATGAGGGGAAGCGAGAGCAACGACCCGATAAGAGTTAGAGAGGGCCAGATAGTCTCGGATGGCCCGATGATGGGCGGCCTACTTGGGGGCCACGCCGCGGGCGTGATACGGCTAAGGGCGACGCTGAAGCCGACCTCCACCATAGGGGTAGAGCAGGATACCGTAGAGTGGAGGAGCCTGGAGGAGGCAAGGATCAGGGGATGGGGTAGGCACGACCCGGCAATAGCGGTCAGAGCAGTGCCCGTTGTAGAGGCTGTCGTGAGGATAGTACTCGCGGACTACCTCCTAGAGTGGACAGGGAGGATGATGCATTACTATAGGCTCGAGCGGGGCCAAAATAAATAGGGGCGGCGTATTACTCTCTAGGCGGTGCAGGGGTGAATGGAATGAGCCAGTATATACCGCTGAGGAGGATAGACAAGTACACCTGGATGATACCACGGGGAGAGGCTCAGAGGTGCATGAGGGTCCCCTCGATAATATACGCCGACGACTTCCTGATAGAGAAGATGAGGCAGGACCTCACACTGAAGCAGGCAGCAAACGTCGCATGCCTACAGGGAATACAGAAGTACAGCATAGTAATGCCCGACGGCCACCAGGGCTACGGGTTCCCCATAGGCGGAGTCGCGGCTATGGACATAGAGGAAAACGGGGTAATCAGCCCCGGAGGCGTAGGCTACGATATAAACTGTGGGGTAAGGGTCCTCAGGACCAACCTGACGGTGGACGAGGTCAGACCAAAGATAAAGGAGTTAGTAGACACGCTATACAGGAACGTGCCCAGCGGCCTGGGGAGCACTGGCAAGGTTAGGCTAACAGTGGACAAGCTAGAGGAGGTGCTAAACAGAGGCGTAGAGTGGGCCATCGAGAACGGCTACGGCTGGCCAGAGGACAGGGAGCACATAGAGGAGAGGGGAAGCTGGAGCCTGGCAGACGCTAGCAAGGTTAGCAGGACAGCGAAAAAGAGGGGAGCAGCCCAGCTGGGCACACTGGGAAGTGGGAACCACTTCCTAGAGGTGCAGGTAGTCGATAGGATATTCGATGAGAGGATAGCCAAGGCATACGGCCTCTTCGAGGGCCAAGTAGTAGTCATGATCCACACGGGCAGCAGGGGGCTGGGACACCAGGTGGCGAGTGACTACCTGGTAGTAATGGAGAGGGCAATGAGGAAGTACGGGACCATACCACCCGACAGGGAGCTGGCAAGTATACCATACAAGAGCCCAGAAGCCCAGGACTACGTAAGGGCAATGGCGGCAGCAGCCAACTTCGCCTGGACCAATAGGCAGATGATAGCCCACTGGACCAGGGAGAGCTTCAAGGCCGTTTTCCACACAGACCCCGACAAGCTGGGGCTGGAGATAGTGTATGATGTAGCCCACAACATAGCTAAGATAGAGGAATACGACGTGGATGGAAAGAGGAAGAAGCTAGTGATACACAGGAAGGGGGCTACGAGGGCATTCCCACCGGGCCACCCGGAGATACCGGCTGACTACAAGGACGTAGGCCAGCCAGTACTCATACCAGGAAGCATGGGGACAGCAAGCTATATACTAGCAGGCGTAGAGTCGGGCGTCAAGAGCTGGTACACCGCCCCCCACGGAGCAGGAAGGTGGATGAGTAGGGCTAAGGCCAAGAGGACCAAGACCTACAGGCAGGTTGTCCAGGAGCTAGCATCCAAGGGGATCTACATCAGGGCCAGCAACATAGCCACAGTAGTAGAGGAGATGCCAGAGGCCTACAAGGATGTAGACAGGGTAGCGCAGGTGGCCGACGCCGTCGGCATAGCCAGGCTAGTAGCCAGGATGAGGCCTATAGGCGTGACCAAGGGCTAACCCCTCAGCCTCATAAGCATGGTAGCATAACTCTCAGTTATCATAACCCCAGGGTCAAGGCCAAGCATTTTTACAACACTTATAACAGGCTCCTCACTCCCATCAAGCGACTCAACCTCGACGAAGCACCCCAGCCCATCCACCCTATCCAGAGTCACTATAGCGGAACCGCCCCTGTACATCCTCCTGCTTTTCCTGACAACGATCGCAGGCCTAAATCCTAGGTGCTCTAGGATAGCCTCTATATCGCCATCAACCCTAGCTTCATACTCTACCCTAGCCTTAACCCTGCCACCCATCCTAGGCCCCTTATAAGTAACCTTCT
>JALUDK010000146.1 GCA_027044005.1 Acidilobaceae archaeon
ATATATAGTAATATAGATACTAATAGATGGATGCAGTAAACGGGGGGAGTCGGGGTAACAAGGGGGGACCCCAGGCTTAAGGGCAAGGCGCTTGAGGACCTTGTAGAGAAGTGGGGCCAGCTGAGGGGCTTTGTTACGTATAGGAATCTGAGGGTCAGGGGGAGGAGTGGGGCCCTCCACGAGATAGACGTGTTGCTAGATACAAATGAGGGACCGATAATCGTCGAGGTGAAGAACCTATCTAAGAAGGTTGATAAGGAGACCGTGATCAAGACTGCTACAGTGGCTCAGGATATAGGAGCCAGGGGCGCTATAGTCGTCTCCGCCTCAGGCTTTACACGAGACGCCGAGAGGGTTGCCAAGGCCCTAAAGGTCGAACTCCTCCATCTAGACTCTATCCTGGAGCAGGTGGAAATAGCGAGCATCCCGGGGGACGCCCTCTTCCTAGAGAAGGTTATAAGCGAGAGGGAGGCTGTTAAGGCCGCATCCAGGCTGGCTGCGAGGAAGCTTCTCTTCCTCAAGAGGGAGAAGCCTGTTCTAGAGGAGTGCATCTACCACCCACTCTACTACATCTCTGCACGATTCATGATAGGTAGGGAGCCTAGATATAGGGATGTGAATCTTGTCGCCTCCGCAGTCAGTGGCCTCCCCCTGGTCCTTAGAAGGGGTAGGATAGAGGAGGCCCTTGGCGAACTCTCTGACTTCTCTCCAGATATGCTCCGCCTCTACTCTGATCTGGCCGGCAAGGTGGTCTCTAAGGCTGAGGTAGTTGCCAGGATCGGGGAGTCAAGGTGGAGGAGGTTCTATTCCCTGGCTAAGGCCTCCGGACTAGTTGAGCCTAGGAGCAGAAGGCCCTTGATAGTGGAGGTTAAGGATATACTGCCCGACATAGGGGAGTTGGAGGCACTGGCAGATATTGTACTTTCCAGGAGTAGTAGAACCCCCTCTAGGGGTTGCAGGATGGAGGAGCCTAGGGTCTCCCCGGGCAGCGTGGGCTCCTTCATCGAGGCCTCTCTGGGTGGGTCCGTGTACAAGTACGTCTTCCTGTACGCCCCCTTCTATAGGCTACGCCTAGTCTCAGGAGACTCATCCTATAGGATTGCCTGGATTACCGGATGGCTGGACAAACCCATACAAGCGATGCTCCCCTT
>JALUDK010000147.1 GCA_027044005.1 Acidilobaceae archaeon
TCAGCATACAGACCCTCTAGCCCCCCCGGGTGCCGTATTAATACCCCACCCAGCCACGTATACCTGGGATCAGGTGCGTGTCTTGAAGCTGGCGGGCGAGTACCTGACATTCGACGACACCGTCATAGTCCCCGGCCTGTCTCCAGTGGAGCCACACGACGTCGATATAACCGGTATGGCCACGAGGGGGATCCACGTCTCCATCCCCGTGCTATCTAGCCCTATGGACACGGTTACGGAGGACAGGATGGCGATAGCCCTAGCCAGGCTGGGAGCTGTTGGGGTCATACACCGGAACCTCTCCAGGGAGGAGCAGGCATCGATGGTCAAGAGGGTGAAGGAGGCGGTTCCCTCGCCCTGGATGGAGGTCCCCAGGGCCTCCATAAGAGAGGATCCCGGGATCCTCCCTATGCGTATGACTGAATCCGGCTCCAGGGCGCTCCTCCTCCTAGACGGGCCCAGGCTAGCCGGGATCCTCCTGGACCCCAGCGCGGATCCCGGGGTTTGGCATGGGAAGGCGGTGTGGCTCTGGAGGCTCATGACGACGATCAAGCCCATGCCAAGCCTAGACAGCGAGGGCAGGCTACTCGTCGGCGCGGCTGTTAGTCCCTACGATATCGAGAGGGCCAAGGCCCTGGAGAAGGCTGGTGCCGACTTCCTAGTTACAGATGTGGCCCACCTCCACAACGAGAACGCCCTGGGGATGCTGTCGAGGCTGGTGAAGAGCGTCTCCATAGAGGTGGTGGCAGGGAACCTGGGTACCAGGGAGGGCGTGCTGGATACCCTAACCAAGGCTGAGGAGGTCGCGGGGCTGAGGATGGGCATATCCAGTGGGAGCATCTGTAGCACCGGGGAGGTAGCTGGGGCCGCGGTGCCGACCCTGACGGCTGTACTCAACGCTAGGAGTGCCCTGGAGGAGCTCGGCCTCACCGATAAGATCCCGGTCATCGCCGACGGGGGCATAAGGAACCCTGGAGACGCCGCCAAGGCTATAATAGCAGGGGCCAGCAGCGTCATGCTGGGCAGGTTCCTAGCTGGAACGCTGGAAGCCCCCGGCCCTGTGATAAGTGTTGGCGGGAAGAGGTACAAGCCCTACAGGGGGATGGCCAGTAGGGGAGCGATGGAGAGGAGGCATGCTGCTGACAGGTACTCGAGGCCCAGCAAGGCCCTGGAGGAGGGGGTAGAGGGCCTAGTAGAGTTCACTGGCAGCGTTGTCGCTAGGCTGGGTGAGATGGCCCTCGGCCTCCAGGCCGCCCTGGGCTACGCTGGAGCACCCAATATTAGGAGGGCGTGGAGCGCCTCACTGGCCAGGGTCACGCCGCAGGGGAGAAGCGAAGTTAAGCCCCACGACGTTATATTCTAGCCTGGGGTGACTGTGGCTTGGGGAAGTCGATACACGGTATGGGAAGGATCCTCTTCGTTAAGGTTCCTGAGGGCAGTAAGCCGCACCAGTACATAGACGAGGTCCTGGCCAGCCAGGGTATAGAGGCGGCCTGGATAAACGGGCTGGGGGGCATGAGGTGGGCCCGGGTAGGCTTCTTCGATCCCCAGGCGTGGAGGTATCACACCATCGACGTGGAGTCGAGTCAGGGCAGGGTTATAGAGGTCGCCTCGCTCGTGGGCAACAGTGTGAGGGGCCCGGACGGGTCCTATCATACGCACATACACGTCACCCTAGGCGTCGAGCCCGGCAGGACCGTGGCGGGCCACCTAGTTGACGCTGAGGTGGAGCCCTTCCTAGAGCTAGTGATCGTGGAGCTGGTGGGCGGGGTCGAGGACCTGAGGAGGCTACTCTCACACAGGTGGAGCCCTCGCCAGTAGCCTGGGCAGCTTTCTAGCCGAGCCGGCCACCGCCTCTAGCAAGATTGCCTCGTCCACAACCCCTACAATGTAGCCCCTAACAGTCACGACGCACACGCTGGACCCTGTCGACGCCATCATCGCTGCCGCCTCCCCCAGGGACTGGGAGGCGCCGAGTATACACCTAACCCTCTCAGCCTCCCTGTACACCGGCTCCCCTAGAACACCAAAGCCCCTTAGACTCAAAGCCTCCAGCAGGGTCCTAGAATCAATTATGCCCGCTATCTCATCCTCATACATTACGAGGACCGAGTCCACGCCATGCAGCCTCATCTGGTGGACGGCATCCAGTAGCCTGCTACTAGGCTCCACCGAGGGATACCCGGGCGACATCACCGCCACAACGGGCTCGTCGAGCTCCCCAGGTTCGATGCTCCTCAGCAGGTCTGAGACCGTGAAGACCCCGGTCTCGCCCCCGGCTGTGACCTCGATGAAGCTGGTGCCCCTACCCGCCATCACCCTGGCAGCCTCCCTCACAGTCACGCTCCCGTCTACCACTGGCGGGTACTCTAAGGGTAGCAGGGTTGCCTTGAGCCTGGAGAGCCTCTCGGAGCTCCTAATACTATCTATAGTATATACTATACCTCCCACTGTGACGTAGGCGTAGCCGCTCCCTATGTAGACCCTGAGCCTCCTAACGCCCCGGTCTGCCATAACCTCGACTACTTCCCCTAGGCTGGCGTCACCCGGGACGCCGTATACTATATACCTGGCGTGGACTGCAACGGGGTCGCTTAGCGGCATGCCTGGCACCCAGTAATACTGTGGTTTTTAGACAACCCATAGTATAGGCTCTAGCCAGGAGTTATAACGGTTTCCCATATTTGGAAAGGGGATAACCCTTATTCTACTGATACCGTTGCAGCTGGGTTACATAGGTAGCATTATCATGATATATAGACGCTCCTAGTATAATACGGTTACAGCACCACTATTGCGGGGCTCAGCCACATACACCCTACCCCCGACTCCAGCCTCGGCTAGTATAGACCTGAGCAGGGAGGCATCCGACCCAGCGGTACCCGCATCCGAGATCGTGTAGAGGGCTGGGCCCCAGCTAGACTGCGCAAGCACTATCCCATCCCTTGATGCCTCACCCACGATCCACGACACGTCACCCCTATACACACCCCCCTGGCTGCGGGAGAAGTAGAGGCCCGTCCCAGCCTGCACAAGCTTCAGCGCCTCCAACGCATCGCCTAGATCGCCCCGGGCTATCGCTGAGGCCAGCATGATCGTGCCCTTAGCCATGAGCGCCTCCTCCCTGGGCCCGGGCCTCCTAGGCTTCATCAACCGCTCCTCCACATCCTCACCCGGCCCCCGAGGGAGGCTCGGGAGCACCACGACAAACCTCCAATCCCCGGGGACCTCGAGCCTTGCCAGGGGCTTGAGGGGCCCCGGGGTCCCAGGGTCTACAATGAAGCCTCCATGCATAAAGAGCAGGGTGCCGACCAGGGAGTAGCGGCCCCTGCCTAGTACCCTGGCAAGGCCCTCCACGCCAAGGCCCCTGGACTCTAGCCTATCTATAGCCAAGCCAAGGGCCAGCGAGGCCTGGGTTGTGGATCCGAGGCCACTATGCCTCGGGGGCCCCTCTAGGAGCCGGGCGCAAACCCTGGGCTTCAGCCTCTCCCATACCAGGGATGCAACGTCCTGGTAGCCTGGGGGAGCCTCGATTCCTGGCTCCCCGCACTCCCACGCCTCAGCCTTGACTCCAAGCATGTCTATGTAGAAGCCGGAGCCACCCCACTTGACTCCCCAGCCAGCGTCGACCGTGTAGAACCCTGCATGGAGGCGTGATCCCGTCTCAACCCTGACACCGGCCACCCGCATACCACCGCTAGGGTGGGGGCGGCGGGGGAGGGTAATTACCCTCCTAGGGGTATAATGCTAGTCTTTGGGTGCCTAGAGGGGTTGCAGGGTCCTAGGCGTAGGAGGATTGACGAGTTCCTCGGTGAAGGCTGCGATCCGGATGAGGTAGCCAGGCTGGCTGCCGAGAAGGCTGTAGCCCTGCTGGCTAAGGGCATACTGGAGGAGCTGAAGGAGGTCAGGGAGAGGCTGGAGAGGCTGGAGGCCGAGGTCAAGCGGGGCCGTGGCCGGAGGAGGGGTGGCGGGCTCGTGGAGAAGGTCCGGGAGGCCCTGGAGAGGGATAGGTACATACTGGGCTCCCAGGCCAGGGGCAAGGTTGGCGTGAGCCCTCAGGCCCTCTATGGAGTGGCCTCGGGCATGGATGGTGTTAGGATCATAGAGGCTGGGGGCGACTTTATAGTGTTTGACTCCATGGGGTTCGACGAGTTCAGGGCCCTGCTATCCACCATACAGACCAGCGACCCCGAGGAGGCGGCTAAGAGGCTGGGCCCCTTCAGGGACGCTTTCAACGCTTTAAGGCGGGCCGGGTCCGTGTACTTCGATGGAAGGGAGAAGCGTTGGAGGATTGTGGTGTAGGAAGGGGCTTCAGCCTCCGCCTCATAGAGGTGCCCGGCTACGGCGTTATGGCGGCCCTTGCAGACTTAGAGGAGCTGGGCCGGGTGGAGGAGGACCGTGATAGGGGGCTGAGGCTGGAGGTGAGCCCCGCCTTCTATAGTGGCAGGATCGTGTGCATGGAGGAGGCTAGGAGGGTCCTCAGCACCGCCACTATACTAGTACTGGCCGGCCGTAGGATCATCAGCCTGGCAGTGGAGATGGGCCTCGTCAACCCGGACTCCATACTGGAGGTCAACGGGCTCCCCCACGTGCAGGTCTACAAGTTCCGCTTCTAGCACATACCACCCTATAATTAGCCTCCCCGGGCTACTATACACAAACCGGGGGGCTGGTGTACCACACATGCACGGGGAACTTAACCCAATCGACAGGAGCTTCATGGACCTGATAGAGGAGATATACTGGGTCGAGCCGCTTGAGGAGGCCGAG
>JALUDK010000148.1 GCA_027044005.1 Acidilobaceae archaeon
GGCCTGGGGTGGGGGCTGGTATATTTTGTACGCCACTAGCATTATTGCTAGTATTAGTAGCAGGGCTATCAGAGTCACCTTTGCCCCGTATCTTGGCATCAGTAGCCCATCTCCGGCTCCATGGACATGATACTAGTGCCCTATAGGGAGTTATATATGGAGTAGTAGTGGCTCAAAAGGAACCAGTAGAGTATAGTGATGGAAAACTAGGAAGACGGGGTGTACATGTATGGAGGCTGAAGCGCTAGCCCTACTAGCTCTGATAAGTGCAGTAGGATTCCTAATCATAACGAGGGAGATGATCCGGCTCAGCGGCCTCATACAATCCCAGGGTGTCGAGGGTGCGGGAGCTGGGTTCCTGTTCTTGAGTATAGCCCAGATCTTATCAGCTGCTTCGTACCTAGTGGGTAGCGAGAGGCTAGCGTATATGCTATACGTGGGTTCAACGGGCTCGTCGCTGGTAGCGTACATACTACTAATATCGTCATCCAACAGGGAGGGTTACGTCAAAGGCAGTAACATAGTTATAGCCCCTGCAACGGCGCTGCCACTACTGCTCGACCTGGCCTCCTTGCTGCCATCAGCTCTACTAGCCTGGAGGGCTCAGGGGGCCGCAAGGGCCGGGTTCCTCATGCTATCCCTGTCCCACTTGCTCAAGTCGCTATCCCTAGTACTTGGGGGAGTCCCGGCCCTCTACCTACTCCTAGGTGGTGAGCTGGTTAGGGTAGCAGCCTCTGTGTCGCTGGCAGTGTTCTACGCGGGGGGTTTGCTAAGGATTGCCAAGGAGGAGTAAGGCGGCTATAGTACATGATATACTGGACGTGTTGCTTAGGAATGGTGGTAGCATGAACCTTACCCGGCTCTCCCAAGAGGCAAACCTAGCCTACAATAGGCTCCTAGCCCTCGTCGAGGACCTGGCAGAGAGGGGTGCCCTGAGGATTGTAGAGGAAGGGCAGAATAAGACTGTGTACATCACCGAGAAGGGAGTTGAGTTAGCGGGAGAGCTTAGGAGGCTCAGAAGACTCCTCTCCGACTTTAATATAGAGCTATAACAGGTCTAGATCCTTCCGGATCCCAAGGTGTAGCTTAGGGCTAGAACTGGGGTAGGGGAGTTGGAGCCCTAGACTCTTGGGATATATAAGCTTTACTAACCACAGGTTAGTTCCCTATAAAAAGCAAACCCGGCGACACGCCTATACACAGAACCCCAAAGTGCAACGAGGTGAATCCACGTGAAGAAGAACCTGGTTGTGGTCGCGGCCCTGATGGTTGGCATGGTGCTAGGAGCAGCTGGCATGGCAGCCTACTACGGACCTATAGCGGAGATAACAGCAGAGATAGTAGCTCCATCATCAGGCGGAAGCAGCGGCGGCTCAAGCGGTCCAGCAAACCTGACGGGTACTATATCCCTAAACGTGGGCCAGCTAGTCGCAGGCCAGTACTACAGTTTCGATGATGTCAAAGGATACACATGGCTACAAACAGGTAGCGGAGGTAGCTTCGATATAATACTAAGCCACAACACCACAGCTTTCGACTATGTAAGAGTAAAGGTAGAGATAGAGGGTACCAGCAGCCACGACAGTGATGACGAGACCTACTATGAGTTCTACCTGGACACAAACAACCCCAGCTACACCGTGAACCTGCCAGCCGGTAAGACTATGAAGATCAAGGTTGAGCTGGAGGAGATCTCGGTCAGCGCCAATGCCAGCCCTGGCAGCTACGTGATATCTGTAGACCTCTTCGGTCCATAACCCCTGACGAGGGAGCCCCGGATCCCCCGGCTGGGATATCCCTCTTCTTTACCACCCATCCCTTCTACACATTTAGGACATCTTTAGGCCGTCGATAGTAGTATAGTATCTATCTAAGCCGGCATATTAACCTGGCATAGGCCCGCCCTACCAGGGGTGCGCCTACTCGTGAGCCTGGACGCGTTCTTCAGGCCCTCAAGCATAGCAGTGGTGGGGGCCTCGAGGAGGCCCGGCACCTTCGGCCACGAGATACTGAGGAACCTGAAAGCGGCATACAAGGGTAGACTCTACGCCGTCAACCCGAAGTATGAGGAGGTGCTGGGGGTTAGATCCTACCCAAGCCTCACCAGCCTCCCTGAGGAGCCGGTCCTGGTCGTGGTGGCGGTGAGGGCAGAGGCGGCGGTGGGTGTAGTAGATGAGGCTGGCAGGGCCGGGGCTCGCGGGGTCATAGTTGTCAGCGGGGGCTTCGCCGAGACTGGGCCCCAGGGTGAGAGGCTTGAGGAGGAGCTGGCTAGTGCGGCTAGGAGGCATGGCATCAGGCTGGTGGGGCCGAATTGCATAGGGGTCTACGACCCCGTCAGCGGGGTTGACACGTTCTTCCTACCAAGGGAGAGGATGCCCAGGCCCCCAAGGGGCTACGTTAGCCTGGTGAGCCAGAGCGGCGCCTTCCTAACCACGCTAATGGAGTGGGCCGCCATGGAGGGCCTGGGGGTGTACAGAGCGATCAATATAGGGAATAAGGCCGATGTAGACGAGGCTGACGTCATAGAGTACTATACCAGGGACGATGCCACCAGGGCGATAGGAGTCTACATAGAGGGGGTCAAGCCCGGGGCGGGCCCGAGGCTCCTAGACGCCATACAAGGTGCAAGGGACGCAGGGAAGCACGTGGTACTCCTGAAAGGGGGTAGAACCGGGGCCGGAGGCCGGGCTACGATGAGCCACACCGCCAGCCTGGCAGGGGACTATAGGGTATTCAAGGACCTTGTAGAGGAGGCGGGGGCAGCTGTTGTAGAGGACCCCATACACCTGATAGACTCGCTGAAGATCCTGGGAATACAGGGCCCCAGGAGCCCCAGCGGGGCCAGGGTGCTTGTCGTTACAAACGCCGGGGGACCCGGGGTCATAGCGACTGACTCCCTAGAGGCGGAGGGCCTCCAAGTCCCCCCGCCACCCCAGGACGTGGTGGAGAGGCTAAGAGGGGAACTACCCCCCATAGCGTCGCTAGGCAACCCGATAGACCTGACAGGGGGAGCAACAAACAGGGACTACGAGGTAGCCCTAGAGGAGGCGCTAGACAGCTATGACATGGCGCTGATCGTAGCACCCCTCCAGCCAGCAACAGTAGACAGGAGGCTGGCATGGATCATAGCGGAAAAGCTACACAAGGCCAGGAAGCCGGGAGCCGCGGTTATACTCGGCGGAGACGAGGGCAAGGAGGCATCGGGCATACTAGAATCGCTAGGAGTACCGGCATACCCCTTCCCCAATAGGGCTGCTAGGGCCCTAGCAACCCTGTACAAGGTACACCAGCCCACGTGCAGAGGCGGCGATAAAGGGGATCTGCCCAGCGAGGTCGTTAGGATGCTAGACTCTCAGCCCCCGGGCAAGGTACCCGACATGGACGCGCTACAGGTAATAGAGGCTCTAGGCGTACCAGTAGCCAAGTCATGCTTGGCTAGGAGCCCCGAAGAGGCGGCTGAGTGCTATAGGAGGCTAAACACGGGGAGGGTGGTGGTGAAGGCGGCCGGGCGTAGGATAATCCATAAGACCGACGTTGGCGGGGTCGTGCTTGGGATCACGAGCCCCGAGGAGGCGGCTAGGGCCTACAAGGACCTCGAGGCCAGGCTACAAGGCACCATGGAGGGCGCTCTGGTTCAGGAGATGATCCGGGGCGGGCTAGAAGCCATAGTCGGGGCCAGGAGGGACCAGGGATTCGGCCCCATAGCACTAGCCGGCCTAGGCGGGGTGCTGGTAGAGGTCCTCAGGGACTATAAGATAACCCGTGCCCCCACAGGCATGTGCCGAGCCCTCAAGGCGGTCAAGGGGCTCAAGGCACGCAGGATACTAGAGGGGTACCGAGGCCTCCCAGACAGCGTGGAGCACCTAGCCCAGGTCCTCTCCAAGGCCTCACTCCTAGCCCTACACCCTAGGGTCGAGGAGGTGGACCTGAACCCGGTGATCCTAACAAGCCAGGGCCCAGTGGTTGTAGATGCCAGGATAATACTCTCATAGGAGGAACCAGGCCCTGGGGGCGCTGGGGCTTGGATTACTTCAAGCTGGGGCTAGCGCTGAGCGCACTGGGCGGGGCAGCCAAGATAGCGGGTAGCCTAGCATACGGCTCCAAGGCGCTCCTAGTCGATGGAGCCACATGTATCGCAGGCCTCATAGCAGGGGTGGTTGCACTCTACTGGTTGCAAGCCTCCCATGCGCCGCCTGACTTGGACCACCCCTATGGCCACGAGAGGCTCGCCTTCGGCGGGGTCCCATTCATGCTCGCCGCCTACGGGGCCGCCGCCGGGTTCGGGCTAGCATACCTGCTGGACTACCGGGAGTATAGGGTGGAGCCCGGGGCTGGGGCGCTAGGCCTCCTAGGCCTAGCACTGTACACTGGAGCGGTCGCCGCGTTCAGGAAGAGCCCGATAGTGGGGGCCCCCATGGCGGCATTCACCGCCTCCGAGATCCTTGAGGGCATAGTCTCTACAGCCTCCGCGATCGGAGGCTACACCCTCGGCCCCATAGTAGACTACCTAGGGGCCTGGCTGATAGAGGCCTACCTTGCCTGGGAGCTTGTGAGCAACTCTAGGAGCCTAGTACACCAGCTATCCGATATGGCCTCCAGGGAGGCGGTGGAGGCCGTTAGGAGGGAGCTAGAGTCCCGCGGCTTCCAGGTGGTTGACGTGAGGCTACGCCAGGTTGTGCCCGGGGAGTACCAGGGCGACGCTATAGTGCTCCCTCCACGGGGCCTAGACCCGGTTGCAGCGGATATGCT
>JALUDK010000149.1 GCA_027044005.1 Acidilobaceae archaeon
TGATACTGAAAGCCTAAGGCTACTCCTTACGAAAAAAGGCCTTCTATACCTCGCTATGAACTCGCCGGGCCCCAGGCCCTCTACCCGGATACTAGCCTTGGAAGCCTCACCCAGCAGAGTGAGGCTAACCGGGAACACTACCCTCCCGGGAGTCATATACTCGCAGTGGCAGTTGGAACCTTACAGTGACTACCTTGTAGCAGTCACTGGTAGCGGTGGCAGGGGAAGGGTGTCCCTCTACGTGCTCAACGCTACAAGCCTTAGCGTTGTGTCGAGGTTGGAGAACATTAGCCTACCGAGAGAGGAGGTCCACGCAGTTAGGATAGTAGGGGACAAGCTCCTCTTCGTCACATTCCTCCACAAGGACCCACTATACGCTGTCAGCCTGAGGGACCCCTGCAACCCCGTCATCCTAGGCTTCCTGAAGGCTCCTGGCGTAGACCAGTACCTCCACCCGCTCAATGGAGGCCTCATACTGGGCGTGGGCAGGGAGGGCTCTAGCCTACGCGTATCCCTCTACAAGCTCACGGAGAAAGACCTCGTAGTCCTAGACCGGTATTACATGAAGTACGCTTACAGCCCAGTTCTAGGGCCTAGAGGTCATCTAGCATTCGCTTACGACGAGGAGACTGGCACGGTTTTGTTACCCGTTAGGCTCTATTATTCCTTCGGGCCTGGTGGCGTCGCGGTATTCAACGTTACAGGCGGGAGGATAGAGTATAGGGGGCTTCTCGGCCACGGGTGCGCCGATAGGGTATACGTATACCACGGCCTTGCACTGACCGTGCACTACTGGCAGACGGTATACTACTATCCCCTCAGGGCTGGCTCCGAGGTGAGGGGAGGAGCGTCTAGTTGCCCGGGGCTCATGGTTTGGAATCTGTCCAGTATGGAGCCCCTGTGGAAGGGCTAGGAGACCTGTTCCCACGCTAGACCGAGGCTAGTTGCTATGCGGCGTGCCTCCTCTATCTCCCATCTTTTTGGCCTCCTGGCAATGTCGGGCCACAGGTGGGGCTTCCTAGCTACCCTGTGCATTGGGGTGTACTGGCCCATCACGTTTACGAATATCTTGTCCTTGGGGAGGTTCCTGGCTATCCATTCTAGTACTGGCTTGGTGCAGCACTCTAGATGGT
>JALUDK010000150.1 GCA_027044005.1 Acidilobaceae archaeon
AACCCCCACCCCCTATAGGAGGGCTGGGGGTTCACACGTTTTGAGGCTCAAGATCAACAGGGCATACCTGCTTATAGCCCCCGCATTCGCATACATGGCCTTCTTCGTAGCCTACCCCCTGGCGGAGGCGGTCTACCTCGCCTTCTTCCAGGGCGGATCCCCCACGTGGGAGAACATAGACTACCTGCTCCACAGCCCCTTCTCCAAGTTCTACGATGCCCTCAAGTACACGCTGGTGATAACTGCTATAGTCATACCGGTGGAGACCTTCCTAGCCCTCTTGGTGGCGGTGCTCCTCTACAATAGGTTCAGGGGCAGGGACGCACTCCTCTACCTGGTAATAGTCCCCCTGACTATAAGCGACGTCGCCGCAGGGCTGATATGGTACTCTATACTGACAAGCAACGGGTTCATGAACAACCTCCTCCTCAGCCTAGGCGTGATCAGCGAGCCGATCCAGGTCTTCGGGAGCGGGTATACGGGTAGGATGCTCATAGCAATAGCCCTGGCGGAGATATGGAGGAGCATGGCCATAGTATTCGTGATACTATTCGCTGGCCTACAGCTGGTAAGCAGGGATATGATAGAGGCGGCGGAGGTCTTCGGGGCAGGATGGAGGGAGAAGCTGTTCAAGATAATACTACCCATGATCAAGCCCAGCCTCCAATCGGCGCTCCTGATCAGGACACTCTTCGCCTTCCAGATATTCGGGGTTGTCTGGATCCTAGCGGGAAGGAACATACCAGTACTCGCAGGGGAGGCGTACTACGAGCTCACAGAGCTAAAGCACTACGGCGTGGCGGCGCTCTACGCCCTCATAATAGCGGGGATAAGCCTCAGCCTCGGGGCAGTCTACGTTAGAACCCTCAGGGCCAGCCACCTGGAGGTGGAGAGGTGATGGACCCGGAGACACGGGCTAGGTTATGGGGCATAGCCAGGGCCTTCACAGTGGTACTAATAATGGTGTGGATAGGCGTCCCCCTGGCAATCTCTATACTATACGCCTTCGCCGACCCCCAGGCGCTCTACGCTAGGACCCCGATACCCCTCAAGTACAGCCTCTACCAGGTGAAGTTCCTACTATTCGAGGCGGGGGCGCTTGATGCAGTGAAGAACAGTGTAGT
>JALUDK010000151.1 GCA_027044005.1 Acidilobaceae archaeon
GCCTTCGGCGATCCTAGCAGCTTCGTGGAGCATCCTGGCCACGCGGCGTGGGCCCTCTGCGAGGACGTCGATATAGGCGAGGCGTGCCTCCCTGCTCTCGGCGTCTGTGGCGTTGAGGATTACTTTTCCTGGCACGCCTGCCACACCGGAGTGGGGCTCCTCTATCTCATCCTTAACCACGTGGTAGCGCCTAGCCATGCCCAGCCTCTCATTCATGCCCTGCTGGACTACCACTGCGTCTCCATCCACCGACACTATCACTGCGTGATGGTAGAGCTCGTACCCGTCCTGGAGGAAGGAGCTATCGATCCTAGCGCTCAGCCTGCTCATCCTCACAATCCATTCCGGGTCCACGCCGAGTATATCCCCAGCTCGAGGAGCCTCCTCTGGCACCTGCCTGGCCCGGCTCCCCTTACCGCCCAGGACTAGCAGGCCCAGCTCTGGTCTCCTCCAGGTGATAGTCTTCAGTATCCCTGTAACGACGGTAGTGCTTCCGCTACTATCCCAGTCCATACCTATCACGTTATTGAAGGCCTGGAACCAGTAGGGGTCGGATAGCATTGCGACTACGCTCGAGGGACCCCTAACCTCAACCATATACTCGACTATAGCCTCCGCGAGTTCGGTCATGATGTTGAGCATCCAGCGGGGAACCCTGCCCCCGTGGAGGGGTAGGTCAGCGACCCCCGGCATGATGCTTCTTCCTCTTCGACTCTACGAAACCCCTAGCCCTTCGCCTAGCTTCCTCCCTGGCCGCGGAGGCTGTTAGGGCTAATAGTCCCCTCTCTACCAGGCTCCTAGCTCTAGCGCTTGCTAGGAGCTCCCTTGCCCTCGCTAGAGCCCAGGGGTCGGCCTGTGCCACCTCGCTGGCCACTTGCTCCACGGTCTTGACCAACTCGTCAACGCTGTCTACGACGCCGTTAATGAATCCCATCCTGTAGGCTTCTTCGGCGCTAATCAGCCTCCCTGTTAGGACTAGGTATGCCACCTGCTTGAAGCCCACCAGCATGGGACCTACCGTTGGGGAAGCAGGCGGCACCATACCCCACCTAACGGCGGGGGACCCAAGCTTTGCCCAGCGCACCGCCCACGCCATGTCTGCGGCGTAGAGTAGCTCGA
>JALUDK010000152.1 GCA_027044005.1 Acidilobaceae archaeon
GTGTTGGGTGATGGAGGAGTTGTGGTTAGGAGTAGTGGCCGGCGGCCCGGTGGGTTCTTATGAGCCCCGCGGGCTGCCAGGCTACCCTACCCCGCTGTTTTACCCCGCCATGTAGGGGATGTTTGGATGTAGGGGTTTTTATGTGTTTTCGCAGGGGTTCATGTTTTCTGGGATGATGTTGTTCTCCTCTAGGAACTTGCATAGGGTGTTCCATGGCACTAGGGCCTTCTGGCCCCTCTCTGTCACTATTAGTGCTAGACTTCCCTTCCTGGTTATCCTAGCCTTGATCATTGTGTCTCTCCGAGGGTGTACTCCTCGGGTCTCTGGGTCTTTAGTATCTTGTTGATTATGCCTGGGTTTTTCACCTTCTGTATCTCACTTGGGGGGACGTATTCTGGTAGGCTGTAGCGTGTGTGGGTTAGCTCGGCTATCTCGTTCCTGGCTTTCAGCATGTTGAGGACCCTCCTGAGCCTGTCCTCGCCTACTACTCCTTGGAATATTTGTTTTAGCTCCCTCCATGAGAGGGGGCGCTTGGCTAGTTTGAGTGTCTTTATGACCAGCTTCTCTATGTCTGTGTCTATTAGAGCGGTTGTTATGCTTATATCCATGCCAACGTCAAGGGTTTCTCTCAGCCTGTCGTAGTCCTCGAGTATGATTCTCCTAATCCTCTCTATGTCCCTTGGGGCCTCCTCTACCTGGTTCCTGCTCATGCTCATATCTCCTCACCTCCTACCCACTAAATTATATCTTAGTGCACGGTGTTGTATATAAAGGGAATCTATATTTTTTTGAGTGGGATAATAGTGGGATAGAGGTGTTACCTGGAGATAGGTACGCCTAATACACGAGTATCCCGGACCTACTCGGCTCCTAAGCATGACGGGCACTATACATCGAGTGGTGGAGCCAGGTGGCCTGGGATTCCATAATAGACCATAAGATAGACGGTATGCTCGAGAGGGAGGTCTCCAAGCTTGTGGAGGAGATTACATTCATCGACAGGAGACTGGCCGAGCTGGGAGACGGGGAGGAGGACAGGGCTGAGAGGATCCTACTCAAGATCCTAAGGAACTACCTGGTCAATGACTTGAGAGAGATAGCTGGCTTCTCAAGTGACTACGGCTACAGTGCTAAGACTGACGTGGAGGCGGTGGCGGGAAGTGAGGCTGTTGCCCACAGCTAGCTAGTCCCTAGGCCTCTAGCCTCTATTACTGTAGACTCTACATCCTTTCTAATCCTGACCCTAGCTCTACCGTATATGTTCACAACCCCGGTTAGGAAGGGTAGGATCATAGCGTTTATCGACGTGGAGGCGTCGCTGGACACCTCTAGCCTCCTCGTGGATACCCTGCCCACCCTGGGGAGGCTAACGTTTATACTCTCCTCATCCATGTCGAACTTGATGGTGACAATGTCGCCACTTATTGTTATGGAGTCGCCCTCCTCCTTCACGCTGGTTATACTATCTCCAAACATGTCAACCTGGTATCTGGCCCCCTCCCTATACACCTTGACAACGTCTCCCCCGACAATGTCTACGCTAGGCAGGCCTGGGAAGTACGCCCTAACCTGGAACACGCCGGGCTCGACAAGCAGGCTGGCCTTGGAGGCCCCTATTATGAGCACGTGCTGGGCCTCATACACCCTACCCTCAACACTAACCCGGCCATTCCTAACCTCAACCACCACATCACTCCTAGGCTTGAGCATCAACGGGTCACCACGCACACCACACGGGGGCCTATAGACAACATTGAGATCCTAAACTTATTATTCCTTGCCTTATAGATAGCCTGCTGTAAGGAGGTGCTGCGGCATGGAGTGGAAAGACATAGACGAGATCCCGGAGGACGTGCTAGAGGAGCTCAAGGAGGCGATGGAGGAGATAGCCCCGAAGAGGCGGAGGAGGGGCAAGACAAAGCTACCCTCCAATAGGGAGATAGCGGAGGCCGTCATAGAGGCGGCCAAGGCCTGGGGAGGGAGCCCCGAGGATTTCCCAGATGCTGTGAGGAGTCTGCTAGAGGAGTGGGGCTACGATACCAGGTACGTGAACGATAGGAGGATCTGGAGGATATACGAGACCCTAGTCAGGCGTGGAGTCATGAGGGATACACTCGGTGTAGTAGAGTGGTGACATGCGAGATCTGCAACGAGGCGCCGGGAAAGCTCATATGCCCGACCTGCGGCAGGAGGGTCTGCCCCCTCCACTTCACGGGGGATAGGTGCACTATATGCAGGGAGGCGACATGCAGGATATGCCGCAGCAACCTAGCGCTAACCCACTGCATGATATGCGGCCGCCTGGCATGCAGCGACTGCCTGGTCCAGGTAGACAATGTGAGGAGGGTATGTAAGGACTGCTTACCACTGGCCAGAGCCAGGAGGTGGCCGGGCCCCGGCGAGGTAAGGCTCTACAGCCTGGGGGCCAGGAGGCTGACATACAGGATCCTCCATCGCTATAAAGCTAGAGGTAATATACCTCGACCAGAGCCTGGAGGCAGGCAGGGTGGAGGCAGTGTCGGCTAGGCAATACGTCTCCAGGCTGGACAGTATCATAGAGGGTGCACCCAAGGAGGGATACAAGGCGGCGGTAGTCCTGGGTGTAATAAACAGTGTGAGGACCCTGGTAGAGGACCTAGAGGGCCTGGCCAAGAGGATCAGGTGTGTCGCCGAGGCCAAGGGTGGATGTAAGGACGGCTTCTGCCGCCCCGGCTGCGGTGGGCTAGTGCTACAAGCTAGCGGAGAGGGCCTGGTGATGGGTAAGTACAAGGGCAACGCATTCGGAGCCGTGGTCGGGCCTGATGGCGTGGAGGTTAGAGTGGACGATGCCAAGATGAGGCTGACCGGTGTAGAGCTGGTGCTCCAGTTCCCAGCTGGCGAGGGATGGGCCTCGAAGACTGTCAGGCTTGACGATTATGACAACGTATACCAGAATAGCTATGCTATAAAGTACGTAATGAAGAAGCTTGCAAGGCCCGTGAGGAAGTCTCTGGAGGCCATAAGCGAGTGTGGCAAAAGGCAGGCAATAGTCTGCTAGGCGCACTCTCATATACTACTCGGCCCCTTTCTAAAGAGACCCTTTAATGAATCTATTGAAGGCATGCATTAGGCCTAAGCATTCCAGGTTAAATACCTCCACAAAACTTATAACTAATCACCAGTAATATTAACTATACGACATAGATGGTAGTATAAGAGGTGGATCGGTATGACACAGAAGCAACTACCCCCGGTGAAAGTCAAGGATCCCACCACAGGCAAAGAGGTAAAACTATCTCCCATAAAGGTATGGGAACTCTCGCCAAAGACCAGGAAGGGCAAGGGTAAGGGAGTCAAGATAGGGCTCTTCAAGAGCCCTGAGACGGGTAAGTACTTCAGGGCAAAGGTCCCCGACGACTACCCGGTATCCAAGTGAGCGTTATAACAGGTCCATACCCCCACACAAATATTTTTAGAACATAAACTAGAGGGAGTCGGCATAATCCGGGGGCGTCAGCACCGGTGGAGGCAAATCATCGGAGCGCAACCTCATAGACGTGCAAATATCCTCACCCGCCCCACAAGGGGTCAACAGTATAGCTGAGACTAATAATTTTAGGAGGGGGTCGGAGTGGTCTCCACGCTTCACCCCCCACAATCCACGGGGGTCAACACTCGGCAAACTCCTCATCCCCCCAGTATAATAACTTTAGAGTGGTTAAAGTGGCTTCAAGGAGAGCGGGAGGGTCAAAGGGATGAGCAAGCCCTCAAGGAGGAGTGGAATGAGGCTCGGCACGAGGGAGTATAAGCAGGTAGCAGAGAGGATGCGGGCAATACAGGAACAGCAGCGCAGGCTACTCATGAACATGAGGAGGATACGGTATAAGGTGGTTGTGCTCAGCAGCAAGGGTGGCGTCGGCAAGTCCTTTGTGACTAGCAACCTAGCCGGGGCCCTGGCCGTTAGGGCTAGGAGGGTTGGAGTCTTCGACGCCGACGTTGCTGGGCCTAGTATACATAAGATGATGGGCCTGCCGACGGGGTATGGTATGACCGCTAGGATGGACGGGACTGTCATACCCCCCGAGGTGCCCCCGGGCGTCAAGGTCGCGTCCGTGGGCCTCCTACTCCCAAGGGATGAGGTGCCCCTGATCTGGAGAGGTGCCATCAAGACTAGCGCTATCAGGGAGCTCCTAGCATACATAGACTGGGGCGAGCTAGACTACCTCCTAATAGACATGCCACCGGGCACCGGGGACGAGCAGCTGACGATAGCCCAGCTCATACCCAAGATCACGGGTATAGTCCTCGTGACCATACCCAGCGAGGTGTCTAAGAGCGTGGTTAAGAAGGCGGCGTCATTCGCCAAGAAGCTGAATATACCCGTTATAGGTATAATAGAGAATATGGCGTACTTCAGGTGTGGAGACGGGAAGGTTCACTACATATTCGGCAGGGGGGCTGCTAGGGAGATCGCTGAGGAGTATGAGATACCCTTCCTGGGGCAGATACCGGTGGACGAGAGGATAAGGGAGGCCAACGATAAGGGGAAGATGTTCTTCCTCGAGTACCCCGACGCCGAGGCGTCTAGGGCCTTCCTAGAGATTGCCGATAAGATCATAGATATAGTGGAGAATGGGAAGGCGAAGGTGCCGGGTGGGGATATAGACCTAGAGGGTGGGGGCTAGACTAGCCCCCACCCTCTAGGTC
>JALUDK010000153.1 GCA_027044005.1 Acidilobaceae archaeon
GTGCACTAGGTGCACCCTCCACTATCCATGCTGGGGGCAGGTGCGGGGCTGGAGGGTATAGGCGTTGCTTAATACAAGTATATCGATCGGGTTTGCTAACCCGTTTTTACCTTACCCGGGCTCGTGTGTCGCGTGGAGGAGGGTAGACCGGGTTTGGTGTCGAAGAAGGACGCCTCGGAGATACTCAGGATCCTCCTAGACGAGGGTTTCAGGTTCACCATTATCGGTGGTACAGTTGTGGAGCTCAGCCTTGGCTCTAAGGATCTCGGGGACGACTTGGACCTATTCTCGGAGGAGCCTAGCGCCCTCGAGGAGGAGGAGTTCATACGTGTAGCCGAGTCCAGGTCCTGGGTCCTGGGCCAGACATGGCTTGGCACCCCCCGGCTTGTTGCAAGGGCTCCCGGGGGCGAGGTCCCCGTGGAGTTCTATGATAACCTGTACGACTTCTATGTTCCCCCGGAGATCCTCGAGGACGCCGTCAGGACCATGATTGGCGGGGTGAGGGTTAGGGTAGTCAAACTCGAGGATCATATAGTTCTTAAAGCCAATAGTGGTAGGGGGAGTGATATTGAGAGGCTGAAGGAGATAGCTAGGCTTGCCAAGAAGGGGAGGCTTAGGATTGATCCGAACAGGGTGATCGAGACCGTGAACTTATTCGATGAGCCCCAGGTCCTGCTCAGGAGGCTGCGTGACGCTGGTTTCAGGCTCTAGCTCTATAAACCCCGTCCTCTACCTTTAGCACTCCCTTTGCTATGGCTCTATGTAGGGCTTCATCCCAGTACCATCCGAGGTCCTCAGGCTTCACCCCATACCACTCTACGAATATCGCCTTTAACTCGTCCAGGCTTGCCCCACGTTTTAGCCTATCATCCTCCCTGGCCATCCTGGCTATGAACTGGGCTACGTCCTCCAGCCTTGTCCATGGGTACTGGAACCAGGTCCAGTCCCTAACCTCGAGGTAATGGTAGTCTGGCTTATACTTTGCGACGGTGCTGATCCATTGTAGTGCCGCGGTTCTTGCCTGGCTTGGCCTCCACTCTCTCTCAACGAAGTCCTTGGCCAGCATCAGAGTCTCCCCCGTATCTACTATGTCGTCCACTATCAGCACATTCT
>JALUDK010000154.1 GCA_027044005.1 Acidilobaceae archaeon
CCACCCCACAGGCCTCATACCCAGCGGGATCCTAATAACAGAGGGAGCCCGTGGCGAGGGGGGATACCTGATAAACAATAAGGGAGAGAGATTCATGCTGAGGAGTGACTGCGCCCCAACCAAGGGAGAGCTGGCCCCAAGGGACATAGTCTCCAGGTGTATAATAAGGGAGATACTGGAGGGCAGGGGCTTCAAGGACGAGGTGTCCGGCCTAGAGTACGTACTCCTCGACCTGAGACACCTCGGAGAGGAGAAGATAAACGACAGGCTACCAGCAGTCAGAGAGATCTCCATAAGATACGCCGGGATAGACCCGGTCGAGGAGCCAATACCAGTCAGGCCGGTGGCACACTACACTATGGGCGGGATAAGGACCGACAGCTACTATAGGGTTCTAGATATGGAGGGCAAGTGGATAAAGGGGCTATTCGCTGCAGGAGAGGTGGCGGCTGCAAGCATACACGGAGCCAACAGGCTCGGAAGCAACAGCACCGCTGAGTGCCTCACCTCAGGCAGGATAGTAGGGATACTAGCCGGGGAGTACGCGTCGAAGCTCAAGGAGGCGCCTGCACCCGAGAGGGAGAGGAGCATAAGGGAGGAGGAGTGGGTCTGGAGCCTGGTAAAGAGGGAGTCGGGAGAGCCGACATACGCTATTAGGAGCGAGCTTAGGAACACCATGGGCACATACTTCTACGTGATACGCGACGGTGCAGGCATGGAGGCAGGGCTTGCAAAGATCGTGGAGCTACGGAAGAGGTTCTGGGGTAACGCATACGTCGAGGACAAGAGTAGCATATACAACACGGACCTGGTAATGGCGCTTGAGACCGCTAACATGCTCGACGCCGCACTAATGAGTGCTAAGGCGGCGCTGGAGAGGAAGGAGAGTAGAGGCGCCCACTACAGGGTAGACTATCCGAAGAGGGATGACGACGAGTGGCTGAAGCACACGCTAGCTGTCAGGTACGGGGAGAATGATGTTAGGCTACTATATGAGCCTGTGAGGATAACCACCTGGAAGCCTGTGGAGAGGAAGTACTAGGAGGGGATCATGTTGGGTGAGAGGGTCAGGAGGATTAGGATATTGAGGAACATGCC
>JALUDK010000155.1 GCA_027044005.1 Acidilobaceae archaeon
CTCGAACCCGGCCTCCACTAGCCTGTAGTAAGGGTAGAGGAGCTCTACATCCTCGAAGCCGTCCGCCGATATAATTAGGGCTCTAGGCATGTCCAACCCCCGTAATGGGGGTGGGCGGCGGGGGCTATATAGAAAACGGTTAGTAACTGTAGGGCCATAGCCTCAGGTACTCCTTCACCCTCCTCAGCACCGCTATCAGGCCCTCGGGCTCGAGTATTATGAAAACCGCTATCAGGGTGCCTAGCACTATGTACTTTGCGGTGGAGGCTATTATGTCAAGCCCCATGTCCATGAGGAGGGGGCTCAGGCTGCTCTCCAGGTTGGTCCACCCAGTCTTAAGCACGAGGACCCCTAGCATGCTTCCCCATACAACCCTGCCTGGGCCTCCTATGAGCACCATGCCCAGTAGCTCTATGGAGACGAGGAGGGTGAAGCCCTCCCAGCCTATGCCGGCGCTATATAGCGCGTATAGCCCCCCGGCTATGCCGGCGTAGAAGCCGCCTATGGTGAAGGCCAGGGCCTTGGTCCTAGTAACGTTTATACCAACAATCTCGGCCGCAACATCGTTGTCCCTGACCGCTTTCATAGCCCTGCCCAGGCTACTCCTGGCCAGGTTCCCAGCTGCCAGGAGCAGGAGTACGGTTATTGCTAGGGTCAGGTAGTAGAGGGGCACTCCCTCTCCGAAGAATACTCCCGCGATCTCCTTGGTCTCGAAGGGCACGGTTATATACTGCTCCGGGGCCAGGAGGGAGTAGAAGTACTCTAGTATGAACTGGGCTGCCAGGCTGGCCATCGCCAGGTAGTAGCCCTTCAACTTGAAGCTAGGGAGGCTCAGTATGAAGCCAAGCACAGCAGCGGCAACGCCAGCCAGGGGTATCGCCAGGACCGCGTTAAACCCAGCTTTCAACGCTAGCATAGCGACGGTGTATGCACCGGCCCCCATGAGGGCGGCGTGGGCCAGGCTTATGAGCCCCGCCAGCCCCAGGGTTATGTTGAGTCCGACCGCCGCTATCAGGAATATCATGAATAGTATAGCCTGGTCCAGGTAGTAGCCCCGTAGGTATAGCGGAGCAGTCAAGGCCAAGCCGGCCCCCAGCACGAGGCCAGCCCAGTGGATGGGGTAGCGGAGGTGGGCCATATCGGCCCTGTACGTCTCCTTGAACACTCCAGCCGGCACGCCTCTACACCCTCTCTATCCTCTCGGTCCCGAAGAGGCCGTAGGGCTTGACGAAGAGGACTAGTAGCAGTATGAAGAAGGCCAGGTCGTACCCTATCCCGGGGAGGTAGTCGTCCAGTAGGAGGCCCCCAACCTCCTCGGCCACACCAAGCACTATGCCACCGATCACGACGCCCCCTATGCTATCCAGCCCCGCCAGGAGGCTGGCGGCGAGCGCCCTTATTGCATAGAACTCCAGCTCCACCGACACCTGGTTCTTCACAGCAAGGAAGAGGCCACCCAGTGCCCCGACCAGGCCCGCGAGGGCCCAGCTGAGGCTCATCAGCCTCCTAACAGGTATCCCATAGGCAGCCGCCCCCTCCACGTCCTCGGCGACAGCCCTCATAGCCGAGCCTAGCCTGGTCTTCATGTGGAGGAGTATGACGAGGGCCAGCACCAGGAGGCTGCCGAGCCCAGACACTACATCATTGAGGCCGAGGGTTATGGGGCCTAGGTGGTAGAGCTTGTACCCTATGGGTAGGCTAGCCGTCTCGGCGCCCCCAATAGTAATCGTAACCCCCTTGAACAGGTAGTATATCCCTAGGGTTGCACCGATCAATGCCACGGGAGGCCTCCCCAGGAGCGGCCTGGCAACGAGCCTCTCAATCGCTATACTGGCAGCAACACCAGCTAGCACCGCGAGGACGTAGGCAAGCAGGGGGTTGTACCTGTACGATGCAACCAAGGCTATATAGGCGGCCATGAGGACTATGACGGGGTGCGCGAAGTTTATCGACTTGTTCACCCTATACACGATATTGAATCCCAGGGCGATCATGGCGTAGGTCAGGCCTATGATGAAGCCCCTAACGGTCGACTCCAGTAGTAGCATCGGGTCCACGACACCCACCCCCCGGCTACTCGGCGCTCATTATCTTAACCCTCCTCGTCACCGGGACCCTGCGGCCGTCCTCGAGCTTCATCACAACGGTGAGCTCATACTCCTCCTCGCCATTATACATCGCTTCTATCAGCCCTGCATACCTCTCCTCTATCACCATCCTCCTAAGCTTCCTAGTCCTAGTCATCTCCTCGTCGTCAGGGTGGAACTCCTTGAAGAGGCTGACGAAGCGCCTTACACGCATCTTCTCGGGCAGCCTGCTATTGGCCCTGGAAACCTCCCTGCGGAGGAGCTCTAGGACCTCGGGCTTCTGCGACAGGTCGGAGTAGCTTGTGAAGCTTATCTTCCTCCTCTCGGCCCACCTGGACACTATCTCGAAGTCTATGTTGAGGAGGGCTATGAGGTAGGGCCTCCCGGAGCCTATTATGGCGGCCTCCCCTATGTAGGGGCTGAACTTCAGCTTGTTCTGGACTATCTGCGGTGCAACCATGGTGCCGTCGGAGAGTGTTATGATCTCCTTCGCCCTATCCTTGATCTTCAGGTGGCCGTCGCTAGTCAGCTCCCCCACGTCCCCGGTGTGGAGCCACCCGTCGACTATAGTCCGCCTCGTGGCCTCCTCATTCTTATAGTAGCCGACCATCAGGGCCGGGCTGCGTAGTAGGATCTCGCCGTCCTCGGCTATCCTGATCTCTGTAAGCGGCAGGGGCTTGCCCACCGTGTCTGGCCTGACATCGTCGTCGGGGTGCACCACGGCTATGCCAGCTATCTCGGTCTGCCCGTAGATCTGCTTCAGGTTAACGCCAAGGGTATGGTAGTAGAAGACGTAGTCCTCCGCTATCATAGCCCCGCCCGTGTAGGCCCTCTTAACCCTCTTCAACCCGTTCTTGTCTAGTATATGCCTGAAGGCCAGCCAGTATGCGAGGTAGTGGAGCGCCCTCCATAGGGGTGTCGGCTTGCTCCTCCCCTTAACAAGCCTACTCCTGGCGGCCCGCTCCCCGATCCACATCGCCACCCTGTATGCCGCCCTCTTGAGCGGGTCGCTGTCCTCGATCCTAGCCATTATGTCCTTGGCAAGCCTCTCCCAGACCCTCGGGGGCGAGAAGAGGAAGTGGGGTGCTATCTCCCTGAAGTCCCTCCAGACTGTGTGGGGTGACTCGGGGAAGTTTAGCCTGAACCCCGCTAGGAGGTGGAGGGATATGCTCATCATCTGCTCCCCTATCCAGGCTGTGGGGAGGAAGGAGACGTACTCCCACTTCTCCCCCACCGGGTCCAGCGTGTTGAGCTGGTGGGCCATGGCCAGCATGCTCCTATAGGTCAGCATGGCCAGCTTGGGGAGCCCAGTTGTGCCGCTGGTCGTGAAGAAGCCGCACACCCTGTCGGGGCTTGACTCGGCTATCATCCTCCTGAAGACGCTGGGCCTCGCCTTATACTCCCTCCTTCCAATGGTTAGGAGGTCGCCGAAGGTGATTATCCTCCTATCCAGCATGTCCCTATACTGGTGTAGCCCCTTAGCCTCGTCAACTATAATCCTATCAACATCCACGCCCGAGTCGAGGACCCTGTCCAGCTGCTCCTGGCCCTCGACCAGCACTATCTTTGCATCGCTCCTATCCAGCACGTAGCCTACCTCGTCGCTGAGGCTATCACGGTATATGCCAATACTGATCCCGCCAGCGGTCTGGGCACCCAGCTCGTAGATCACCCAAGCCGGCCTGTTGAACGTCATAAACGCAGCCTTATCATCCTCGCCTAGGCCTAGGGCACGGAGCCCCATAGCGGCCCACGCGACCCTCTCCAGGTACTCGCTCCACGTGTACCTCCTCCAGATCCCGTACCTCTTCCACCTGAACGCGGTGCCCTGGGGGCTCCTCCTAGCCCTCTCGGCCAGGAGGAGGGGGAAGGTGGTCTCATAGGGCTCGCGCCCCCTACCAACGGGCTCCTCCCCAAGGGTTACAGTCTCCAGAACCATGGAGACACACCCCCTATGAGCCTAGGTATGCCTTGACCACGAGCGGGTTGTTGACAACCTCCTCCGGCGGGCCCTCCGCGATCACCTTACCGAAGTCCATGACGACCAGCCTGTCGCAGATATCGGTTACAACCTCAAGGTCATGCTCGACCAGGACGAACGTGACGCCCCGGGTCTCGTACACCTCAATGATGGCCCTCACAAGGTCCTCCTTCTCCTCCCTCGTCAACCCGGCCATGGGCTCATCCATGAAAACAACCTCCGGCTCCTGGGCGAGCGCCCTAGCCAGGTCAACCCTCTTCTGCACGCCGGGCGGGAGGCTACCCACTATGTGGTACCGGTACTCGTGGAGGTCTAGGAGGTCGATCACATGCTCAGCCCTCTCCCTGGCCCACTCCTCCCACTCCACCACTCCCGGGGTCCAGAGGGCGTAGGTCAGGGGGTTCCCTCGGGCCCAGGGGTGGAGGCCCACCATGATATTCTCGATGACGTTCATACCCATGAAGAGCTCGCTGTGCTGGAAGGTCCTCGATATACCTAGCTTAACCCTCTCGTGCGGGGGGAGGCGTGTTATGTCCCTCCCCTTATAGTAGACCCGGCC
>JALUDK010000156.1 GCA_027044005.1 Acidilobaceae archaeon
GCCCAGCGCCTCCCCCAGAGGGTTGACCACGATTCTCAGCCCTGGGCTCCACTCCTCTATATTGGCGCCCAGGACCCTGCGGCCGTAGAGGAAGAACCGTTCCCCCTCCCATGTGACCCTGGTGCAGGGTACCAGGTGGCCGCAGAGCCTGGATAGCCTGTGGGCCAGGGGTAGGCTGGGTGTGAACCCAGACTTGTCTAGCGTGCCCAGATAGAGGCCTGCCGAGTATAGCCACCCCACCCTGCCCAGCGCCCTAGCGACGTGTATGGGTACGTCGAAAACATCGTGATACCTGGCGCCGCCCAGCTCGAGTGCCATGGGGTTGTGTGCTATGGACTCGAGCTCTAGCCCCTGGCTGGCGGCGAAGAGGTGGAGTAGCCTGTACTCCTCCCTCCTCAGCTTCCTTAGGTGTGGCCTCTCCTTAGCCTGCATATGAAGAATCCCTCCGTCCCGTGCCTGTGAGGCCACAGCCTCTTGCACTTCTTAACCTCGCTGGGTAGACGTAGCCTGCCGTACTCCTCAACCCCGGGATCCCCAGGGTATGCCCCGCTGTCCTCTATACTGAAGTCTCCCCTGGATTCTAGGAGCCTAGCAATTACTAGTTCGCCCTCCTCCACCGCTGTGGTGCAGGCAGCATAGACTATAACACCCCCAGGCTTCACCCTGTCCGCCAGGCTGCTAAGCATCGAGTACTGGAGCTCGTGTATGGCCTTCAGATCCTCTATGCTCCTACTCCTCTTCCTAGTCCTGTCCTTCCTTATGATCCCCTCGCCACTGCTGGGAGCATCCAGGAGTATCCTATCCGCCTCAATGCCGTCGGGGAGCCTACGGGAGTCTCCCCGGATCAGTATGTAGCTGGAGAACCGCATCCTGTTTAGGTGGGAGCGTAGCGCCCTGATCCTGCGCCTGCTTATCTCCACCGCTATAAGCAGGGCCGAGTCCCTGGTCTCCTGTAGTATCTGGGTGGCTTTTCCTCCAGGCGCCGCTGCTGCGTCTATTATAACCTCCCCGGGGCGGGGGTCCAGGTGCGCGGTGACGGTCATGGATCCGGGGTCCTGTATGTAGTAGTAGCCCTGGAGGTACTCGTGCGTAGCGC
>JALUDK010000157.1 GCA_027044005.1 Acidilobaceae archaeon
CCGTCACCCCGAACCAGGGCGGAGACGACCAGCGGGATTCCGATGGCGTCCAGAGCGGAGGTGCTAGCTCTCCTGTGGAAGGGCCTAATTTTACCATCCCTTCACCCATCAGCCTCACCACAGGGGAATCCGGTAACCAGGACGCGCCGGGGACGCTCTACCACTATCCCGACGCGCAGGACGATCTCACCTTTGACTTCGGCTTCCGTTCCATCCCTGTGGACCACGGCGACGCGCCCGCGTCTTACGGGGACACCAGTCACGTTATCACCTCCACCTTGAAGATGGGGACCACCGGTCCGGACAGCGAGTCCGCGGCCCAGTATTCCTCCAATGCGGACGGCGACGACACACACGGTACGGATGACGAGGACGGTCCCGTGGCTCTCACTCCCCTGACGAATTGCGCCACGTCGTATGCCATCACCGTCACGGTGACGAACGGGAGCGGTAGCACGGCGACCCTGGCCGGTTGGGTGGACTTCAACCGCAACGGTACCTTCGACACGGGGGAATTTGCCTCGGTTACGGTCCCTGCCGGGACGAGTAACGGCACCGTTCGGCTGACTTGGTCCTCCCTCCCCGTCTCCATGACCACGGGCACGACGTATCTTCGTCTGCGCCTGAGCGACCAGACGTTGACGGGGTCCGACGCGACCGGTGCCAAAGGGCAGGGCGAGATCGAGGATCACAAGCTAACGATTCAACCGTGTGCTACCCCCACTCCTACACCTACATCCACCGCAACGACCACTCCCACTTCGACACCTTCTCCGACTCCGACGTCGACGCCGACCCCCACGGCAACGCCGTCTCCGACGGCCACGGCTACCGCGACGTTCACACCTTCTCCTACGGCAACGGGTACGGCAACCTCCACACCTTCGCCCGTCCCCACATCAACGCCGACCCCCACGGCAACGCCGTCTCCGACGGCCACGGCCACCACGACGTTCACACCTTCGCCCACGGCAACGGGCACGGCAACCTCCACACCTTCGCCCGTCCCCACATCGACCTCGACCCCCACGATAACGCCGTCTCCCACGGCCACGGCCACAGCGACTTCTACTTCGACACCCACAAATACGC
>JALUDK010000158.1 GCA_027044005.1 Acidilobaceae archaeon
CTACACTACACACAGTGCACACCGCTACCATAATACCCACACAGTATAGTAGTATTGATTATACTAGCAGGGCTTGAGCTCCTCCTTCACCCTCCTAGACAGCCCAACCCTAACACCCAGCCGGGGATCGGTGTAGATGTAAATCAGGCCCTTACTCTGGAGCCCCCTGAGGACCTTCATAAGCCAGGTGAGATCCGCCTTGATAGACTCGGCCATCTGGTCCACATAGGTATACGTGGAGCCCCACTCGACGTAGTGGTCAAGGATCAGCCTCATCAGGTCCAGCTCCTCCTCGGAGAGGAGATTCCTGAGCGCCGAGAGCACGCACGCCGCGGCCTCCTCCCTCTCTTGTCGTTTTTTGTCTCCAACACCTTTATTGGAGACAGTGAATGACAAGGATCCCGGTTCTCCACTCCGCCTGGGAGCCCTCCTCTTGTCGTTTCTTGTCCTATTAACAGGTTCAGCGATCCTCCTAGCGAGGGATACAAACTTGTCATACTCACTACTAGTCTCCCTCGAGATCACCTCCCTAGCATAATCCTCCCCCAGGGGAGTCAACTGCCAGAGGCCGGACTCGTACTCCACATATCCCCGGGCCCTCCAGTATGACAGGTAGCTGGAGACGTACTTCGACTCCAGGCCTAGGAGCTCCCCGATCTCCGAGGACCTCATGGGCCTAGATAGTAGGAGCACCATTATAGCGTCTACCAGCCTACTACGTGGCCCACCCCTGGCTTGCCCCCTCCTCGCCCTGGCTATTATCCTCTCTGTGATCCTCCAGGAGTCGTCCAAGCCCTACACCAGGTACTATTCTAGAGGCTGGGCCCGGGTGTTTGGGTGGGGGCCCCAGTAATACTGTCAACCCCCCGGTTTACACCTGGATAGGATGACCTCAACCACAGCATCAAAAGCCTGGGGCAGGCAGGCGGAGGGTACAATCACTAGCAGGCCAGGCCCACGGGGTGGGAGGCTCCGCGCCAGCCTGGAGGCGAGGTCCTCAGGCACCCCGGGGAATATTGGGCCCCGCGCAGTGTAGCCCCCTATGAGGGCCTCCCTGCACCCGTGCATCACTAGGTGATCCCTGACCCTGTAGACCGACACGATGTCAACCGGGGGGTTAACACTAGGCGTGTAGACCCCGGCAGACTCGGGCCACACGATCCCCCCAAGCTCTAGAACCTCGACGGAGGACCTAACCGCCTCTAGCACCCCAACCCCGGCCCCGGTCAGCCTGTTCCCCCTATAACCCGAGTCTACTAGACCCCAGGACCTGAGCCTCCTTAGTAGGGTCCTAGCGGAGGCCTCCCCCAACCCGAGGCTCCTCGCTAGGAGGGGCCTCCCCCGGGGGTGCTCCCCTATCAGCTCGAGGGCCCTGTATATATGGTACATGGTGTAGGCCGGGCTGCCTCCCCTGCTAGCCCTCGCCATTTCCCTCAGAGTCTCTAGGGGCCCGCATCCTGGCGGGATAGACATCCCATGCACCCTCCTCGGGCTCGACGCCATTATCGATCATGAACACCGCCAGGTCCTGGGGGGTGACGTCCCTACTGGATAGTATAGCCCTCTCCAGCCGGCCCCACTCGCTCCTAACCCTTATCCCAAAATCCTCCCACAGCCACTCGGCCACATCGCTGGCAGGGATCCCGGAGGACTTGAGCTGGCCGACTAGGACCTCCTTGATCGCCCTCTCCCTGGCGGACCTACCCATACCCTACCCCATACTAGCATGGACCTAGTAGGGCTTAAATCCTAGTCCAGGGGCCACCCCCAGTATCTGGGTGTAGACGGGCAATGTCGCTCTACAACCTTAAGGGTAGAGACCTCCTCTGGCTGGCAGACTACACGAGCGAGGAGATAAGGGCGATAATCCAGACTGGCCTGGAGATGAAGAGGAGGTACTACTCGGGCGAGAGGGTGATCGAGGTCCTAAAGGGTAGGAGCATAGCGATGATATTCGAGAAGCCCAGCACTAGGACTAGGGTAAGCTTCGACGTCGCGGCTACACAGCTAGGAGCCCACCCCCTATACCTGGGGTGGAACGAGCTCCAGCTGGGTAGAGGCGAGACCATAGCGGACACCGCAAGGGTACTATCAAGGTACGTAGACGCCATAGTAGCCAGGGTGAAGAGGCACCAGACGCTAGAGGAGCTAGCGAAGCATGCAGATGTACCTGTGATAAACGGCCTCAGCGACCTAGTGCATCCAGTCCAGGCACTGGGAGACTACATGACTATACTGGAGAAGAAGGGTAGGCTAGAGGGAGTGAAGCTAGCCTTCATAGGAGACGGGGGAGACAATGTGTTGCACAGCCTGCTCATAGCAGGGGCCAAGCTGGGGGTCAACATCACTGTAGCCACGCCCAGCAAGTACAAGCCCCACCCCAGGGTCATGGAGGCCGCGCTAGAGGCGGCCAGGGAGACGGGGGCAGAGATCAAGATAATAGAGGACCCCAGGGAGGCCGTGAGGGGTGCGGATGTGGTCTACACGGACGTGTGGGTCAGCATGGGCCAGGAGGGGGAGGCGGAGGAGAGGCTCCGTATATTCAGGCCCTACCAGGTCAACAGGGAGCTTATGGAGCTGGCTGGCGGGGCCATATTCATGCACTGCCTCCCGGCGATGAGGGGGCAGGAGGTCACCGACGAGGTTATGGACGGTCCCTGGAGCGTGGTGTGGGACCAGGCTGAGAATAGGCTCCACGTCCAGAAGGCGGTCCTCGCCCTCCTCACACCGTAGCCACTCCGGGCACCGGTATAGATGCTCCCAGGGGCCCTAGCTCCTCCGCTATCCCCCTAAACGCCTCGTCGACTATATCGACTATAGACGGCACGTCCCCCCGGGAAACCTCCCTGCCCCCCACTAGGACCACCGGCACCTCTGCATCCTCATCCATATCCCCTACCGGGAGCTCTAGGACCTCGACCTCGACGGGTATAGCGTAGGTCCTCGATATGTGGACCGCCGCCTCCCTCACCACCTTGACGGTAAGCCTACTCCTCCAGTCGAACCCTGCATATACGGTGATCCTCAGCGTCTTCAACCCGGGACACCGTGTATAGTATATAGGCGCCTGGGGCTCTAGCAGTGGGAGGCCCGGTGTGACCCCAGTACTAGGGCGGCGCTAGAGCCTCCCTCCTTATGTAACCCTCCCGTATAATCCTGGGCTCCTCCCCCCGGGTGTCGACGACGGTGCTGCTCACGCCCAGGAACGTGGGGCCCCCGTCGAGGTATAGGTCGACCTGGTCTCCCAGCATAGACATTGCCTGGGCGGCGGTCCTGGGAGGCTCCATGCCTGATATGTTGGCGCTGGTCCCTATTATGGCGCCCCCAAGCTTCCTCGCTATAACCCTGCAAAGGGTGCAGTTGGGGAGCCTGACCCCTATCCCCTCCCACCTACTAAGGTGGCCCGGGAGGCCCTCCACGGGGTCCGCGACGAGGGTTAGGGGGCCCGGCCAGTGCTTCATTGCTAGGCTCCAGAACAGCTGGGTTGGCTTCACTAGCTTGAAGGCGTGGTGGGCCTCCCCGAGTAGTATGGGTAGGGGCTTCGACTTGCTCCGCTCCTTGACCTCGTATACCCTCTTCACGGCGTCCTCGTTGAACGGATCGGCGGCTAGGCCGTAGACGGTGTCGGTGGGGATCACCACTATGCCCCCATCCCTGAGGACCTTGACCGCCTCCTTCACCACGTCAAGGCTGGGGCATTCCGGGTTAACATTAACGACTCTGCTCAATACTAGGCACCCAGTAGTGATCACTAATCCAGGCCAGCGTCTAAATCGTTTTAACTCTCCGATTGAACTATTAAGCCCCAGCACCCCAGCCTAGACGAGTATATGGTGGCGGTGCAGTATGGGCGATGCAAAGGCCAAGACGATAGAGGAGAAGATAACGGTAACAAAGAGGGAGTTAGCGGGCATACTCAGGGAAGTCAAGAAGTGGAGCGCCCCCGCCACAGTGCTGCTAAGCCTCTACATCCCCCCGGGCAGGCCGCTTAGCGACGTCATGCAGCTACTAAGGCAGGAGTACTCCATAACCGACAACATCAAGCTCAAGAAGACTAGGCAGGCGGTTAAGAGGGCTCTCTCCGCCGCTATGGACAGGCTCCAGATGGTGAGTAAGGTACCCCCCAACGGCCTGGTCCTATTCTGCGGGGAGAACATGGAGACTGGAGACTTCATATGCCTCATGTTCAGCCCCCCAGAGAAGGTGCCAGTGTTCTACTACAGGACCGATAAGAGGTTCATAACAGACTTCCTGGAGGAGATGGTCGAGGATAGGGATGCGATAGGAATAATGATCATAGAGAGGGACCAGGCCACGATAGGCCTCCTCCGCGGCGGCAGGCTAGAGGTCCTAGAAGAGATAGATGATTACATACCCGGGAAGCATAAGATGGGTGGACAGAGCCAGAGGAGGTTCGACAGGATAATAGAGCAGATGGTGGAGGACTTCTTCAAGAGGGTCGGAGAGCACGCGGCGAGGCACTACCTACCACTACTAGAGAAGGGGAGGCTCAAGGGGATAATAGTGGCGGGCCCCGGCTATGCTAAGATGGACTTCGTCAAGGGCAAGTACCTAGACTACAGGCTGCAACAGCTGGTCTCGAG
>JALUDK010000159.1 GCA_027044005.1 Acidilobaceae archaeon
CTAAACAAGGCCGACCTGCCCCACAGCAGGGAGGCAGTCATAGGGGTAAGGAAGCTCCTGCCCAGCGACGTGCCCTTACTAGTCGCATCGGCCAAGACCGGGAAGGGCCTAGAGGGCCTAGGGGAGACTCTATTCAAGATGCTCGGCGTAATCAGGGTCTACACCAAGCAGCCCAACAAGGAGCCCGACCCGCAGCCCCTAATAATAGAGAAGGGCTCCACTGTGATAGAGGCGGCGAGGAGGATTCACAAGGACCTCGCCAGGAACTTCAAGTACGCCAGGGTGTGGGGGAAGAGCGCTAAGTACCCGGGCCAAAAGGTCGGACCCGACCACGTGCTGGAGGATAAGGACCTAGTCGAGATACATACTAGGTAAGAGGTGTACCGGGCTGAACCTGGAAAGGGAGATACTATACGGGGTCGCCCTGGGAGTTTACGTCCTCATAGTACTAGCACTAGGCTACCCGATCTACATGCTACTCAGGAGGAGGTACCCACACAACGTGGCGATATACTTCGTCAGGAAGTACATACACATGGCCGGGGGAGGAGTGGTAGCCCTACTAGTCCCCCACCTATTCACAAGCCCAATAGTACCAACCATACTAAGCCTAGGCTTCACACTACTCCTACTAGCAGCCAGGAGGCTCCGCCTCCTATACTGGTTCCAGACCGGGGAGAACGCCTACGAGGTCAACTTCACGATAGCATGGGGCCTCAGCCTCTACACAATCTGGACACTAACAGGAGACCCAAGGCTGGCAGTGGTCCCAGCACTCCTCATCTCATTCGGAGACGGCATCACCGGGGTGGTCAGGAACCTCCTCTTCAAGAGGAGGACCAAACACTGGAGCGGGAACCTGGCAATGCTACCAGTATCCGTCGGCCTAGGCTACGCCTACGGCGGCCCCCTAGGGGCGATCGCAGGGGTCGTGGCTAGCCTGGTCGAGAGGCTGGAGGCCCCACCGATTGATGATAACCTCATCATAGCAACGGCCACGACACTGGTTATAATCCTCCTCCACTAGCTGCTCAGCCTCATATCGTAGCCGCGGCTCCGCAGCTCCTCGAGGACCTCCTCCAGCGCCTCC
>JALUDK010000160.1 GCA_027044005.1 Acidilobaceae archaeon
GTCCACGACTATAGCCACCTGGGTCTCGAGGAGTATGCCCGAGAGGCTTATCGGCCCGGCCTCGACGCCGACCCCATAATCAGCGCCAGCAGCGATCCTAGAGCGGGTTGCCCTGTTGAGGGCCCCTAGGAGGAGCTGGTTAAACCCCACCGGCTGCCTGGGGACCCCGGGGTCCACCCTGACCGGCTCTACTATCTCCAAGTCTATGTACCTTGACAGCACCCTCTCTACAGCCGCCACCTTCACCGGGTTCCCCGTGCCCACTGCTACCCTGGCCACCCCGGATCACACCCCCCGGGCCATGCCGTAGATGGTATCCTACTTAAGGGGGGCCCGCCAACAGGGGTAGCTACATGGAGGGCGGCTCACCCCTCACCGGTATGCATGGAATCGGTGTCACGTCATGAACCTGCCGGGGCACGTGGGCATAATACCTGATGGCAATAGGAGGTGGGCGGCTAGGAGGGGGGTGGGGCTTAGCGAGGCCTATGAAGCAGGGTATAGGAGGCTGAGGGAGGCCGTTGAGGAGCTGAACAGGCTGGGGGTTAGGAGTGTAAGCGTCTACGCCATGAGTAGGGACAACTGTGTGAAGAGGGGTAAGCGGGAGCTGGTGCTCCTCCACCACCTAGCATCGAGGGCCTTCAGGGAGCTGAGGGAGGATGATAGGCTTAGGGATGAGGGGATCCGGATCCAGGTCCTCGGCGACCTAACCCTGCTCCCAGTAGAGGTTAGGAGGGAGGCTCTGGAGACGGTCAGGTCTACCTCCACGAGGAGTGGGGGGCTCCTCCTGATTGCGCTCTGCTACAGTGGCAGGTGGGAGGTAGAGTATTACACTGCCCGGGGCCTCGAGCCCCCGTCCCTCTCGCTGCCGGGGGTAGACCTCCTCATTAGGACCGGTGGGTATAGGAGGATTAGCAGCTTCCTCCCCCTACTGCTGGAGTATGCCGAGATGTACTTCACGCCGACCCTGTGGCCTGACTTCGATAGAGGGGAGCTGGCTAGGGCCTTGGAGTGGTTCTCGATGCAGCAGAGGAAGTTTGGCAAGTAGGCCTAGTCCTGGAGCCTGTGCTGGAGGGTCCTGCCCACCGCCTCTATTATCGCCGCTATCCCCGAGGCTATTATGATGTAGGATACGAATCCACTCTCTATGAAGCCAGAGGCTAGGGCCCCGGGGTCCAGCATCTGGGGGCCGCTGGATTCTAGGTATGAGCCTAGGCTGTAGAAGGCCATTGCTACCCCCGATGCTAGTATTAGCATGGAGGCCTCTCTGAAGACTGCTAGGTCCTCGTTGACTACCTTGTAGAGGAGGCGGGCTAGGAGTATGTAGCCCGCTACACCTGCCATTAGCGAGGGTAGCGGGTACTTGAGGGTGCTTGCTATAGCCTGGTAGGGGCTCTCGCTCGTCGAGGCTATTAGGGCCACCGCCACCAGGGAGCCTAGTAGGGCTACTGTCCCGACTAGGACACCGGCTATTTGTAGGGGGTGCCCCATCCTTAGCGTGGTTACTATGCTGTACGCTGCCTGGTATAGTTGCCCCTCTAGGTTGAAGCCCCTGACCACCATCGATGCTCCTAGTATGGCTAGGGCTAGCTTGATTGCTATGTCTAGTAGGCCTACTAGGGAGAGGAGTGATAGGACTAGGAGGGTTAGGCCTGGTATGCCCATGAAGTACTTGGAGAAGCGGGGGTCGAACATTGCCTTCTTTATATACCTGAATACCAGTATATAGCTCCCTTCTATGCCTAGGTGCTGCTCTATGACGACTCGTTTTAGGCCTGTTATCGGTGCAAGGTCTCTGAGGACCTCGGATATCATCAGCTCGTCCTCCCCGTCGCTTACTAGGTAGATCTCTACCTGCCTCCCCGTCCTGGATCTGAGGTCCTCTATGATCCTTGAGACCCTCTCCTTGATTAGCCTCTGGGCCTCTACTATGTCTATACTGTGGCCTCCCACCACAGCTATCTCAGCCTTCCCCCTGCCCCCCAGCCTCTTGTAGAGGTTTAGTCCTGCTAGCATAGCGTTGACATCGGCATCCTCCGGCCTCTCCTCCCCGTACCTCAGGGCCGCCTCCCTGACCCTCTCCTCGCCTACTATCACCGGCTCTCCGAGGACCTCTGACACGTCATCGTCAACATCGATTACTAGGACCAGTGGGATCCTGCCGTCTTTCTCCACTCCCCTAGGCGCCCCCTGTGGGTGTGGAGTATGCGTGGGGGAGGTATAAGTCTTCCGTGTCCTCTAAAACTCGCCGTATAGGATCTTTAGTTCTTCGAGGGAGAGCGGCTCTCCCCTCTCCATCTTCTCCATTATCTCCTTCCTCTTCCTCTCTATGGCTTCTAGCGTGAGTCCCCTCTGCTTCGCGACCTTGATCTCCCTGAGCTTTATCATCGACTCCTTATAGTTGTTGTAGACCTCGTCTAGCTGGGCGCTCAGGTCGTCTATCAGCTGGCTCCTCTCGTTGATTTCCCTGCTGAGCGCCTCTATCTTCTGGCTGATCTCGTCTATCTTGGGGGAGACGCTCTGTATCTGCCTCTTCAGCTCCCCCGCCCTCTCCCTGAGCTCGTTGATCTTCTCGTTAAGCTCCTTGAGCCTTAGCCTGAGGGCTTTGACCTCGGCGTTTAGCTCCATGACTGAGAGGACCTGCTGCCTGGCCTTCCTGACCCTCTCTATCATCTCCTCTAGCCTTGCTATCTCCTCTACTAGCCTCTTCTCCTCCTCGGGCCTCAGCACGCTGGTCATCTGCCTCCACTCTAGCTCCTCTAGCCTCTTCTGTAGCCTCTTGAGGCTGATCTTGGCCACGTCTCCCTCCTTCTCAGCTAGCTGCCTCGCGACCTTTAGCTGCTCTAGCTTCTCGTTGAACTGCGCCCTTACCTTGTCCCTCTCCTCCTTTAGCTCGGCCAGCTTGTTTAGGACCTCGTTCCTCTCCTCCCTGAGCTTCTTCGCGATCTCTATTAGCCTCTTCCTCTCGTCGATCAGCTTCCTCCGCTGCTCCCTGAGACCCTTTACCTCTTCTATAAGCTCCCTTCGCTGCTTCTTGATCTCGATTAGCTTCTCCTTCAGCTGCTCTATCTGGGTGAGTAGCTGCTTCTCCTGTACCTCCAGACTCTCGCTGGCCGACAACCTATTTACCACCTGGCTCCAGGTCGATCTCCGATGGCCTCATACAGGCCACGCTCTCATGGTGAAATGGCCGGGTTTATATCGTTATCCATGTGTTTTAGCGTTTATCGTCGAAGCCACTGGTTAACGTTTAAACCTAGGGCCTAACACGTGGCCCTCCTGGGGGCTGTGAGGAGTTACTCCCGGTACCGAGTGGTGAGCGAAACTTACCCATCCGAGCCCTCCAGCCTCTCTAGGGACTCCTTGTACCTCGATATGAGGCTCGTATCCCTGGGGTCTACGCCCCGTAGGCCTGCCAGGTATACTGAGGCCAGGCCCCCGGCTAGGCTGGCTTCGAGTAGCGCCGATAGGAGGGATGGGGAGTCTAGTATGGTGACTGCTAGGGGGCCTAGCTGCCTGTAGAGGGGCTCTAGTCCTGATAGGAGCTTGGTGCACCACGTGTCCCTCGTCCAGTATATCATGAGGAAGCCAGGCTTCTCTATGGTGCTGGCTTGCCATGATACTATATCGTTGTGCCCCGACTCGGGGTATACCTCCTCGCGGGCAACAATCTTGCTATTCTCGGCCAGCTCGCTCCTGATCCTCCTCGCCGCTGGCCCCAGGGGGCCGCATGCTACTACGCCCACCATTGAGGCTCCCGCCAGCCTCTCGGCTATACTCCTAGCCCTGGCCCGATGGAAGCTCTTGAGCCTGCTCGCAGCCTCCATTACCATTGCCTCGTCTAGCTTGTAGGCATTGGATAGGAGGCCTAGAGCTGCGCCCACCATCTCCGCCATCGCTGTCCTGGGGTAGAAGCCGCTAGCCACCTCTGCCAGGGGTAGGCCCTCCTCCACGGCTAGCCTGGCGAGCCTGCCGCCTGAGGTTACTACTGCCACTCTTGCGCCTCTCCCTAGGCTCTCCTTGACGCACTTGATGGTCTCTATAGTGTTCCCGGAGTAGCTGACTCCCACAACTATGTCCTCGGGGCCTAGCCACGCAGGGGGCTTGTGGCTCTTGCACACCTTGGCCCTGGCTCCGTACTCCTCTATTACAGCCCCTACTATATCGCCTGTGACCCCGCTTCCCCCCATGCCGCAGAAGACTATTGTCCTCCCCGGCCCTACATCCCCGGTCCCCAGCCCTGCCTTGTACCCCCTCAGGAGCTGTGTGGGCCAGGAGGAGTATAGCCTCTCCATCTCCTCGACTCCGGTCTCAGTCACCTTAAGGCTTCACCCGCCCCCGTCTACTTGGTGGCCCTCTCCCTTTATCGTCTTAGCGCTCATCCCCTGCCAGCGCCTTGAGGGTTGTCCGGGCTAGCGCCTTGTCTAGGCACCTCCACGTGTACCCCATGCCCGTATTCCAGGCTGCGCCCCAGGCTACCAGCACCTCCTTCCCCATGCTCTGCATCCATATGAATATGACACCGTTATCCTTCTTCTCTACAACTATGTCTCCCACCGGGTATGCCC
>JALUDK010000161.1 GCA_027044005.1 Acidilobaceae archaeon
GTCTTAGGCTCTATGAACTTCGGTGAGTATGGGGTCCTAGTGAGTAGCTGTAGTAGGCCGAATAGGCCGCCTATGGCTAGCATGAGGAAGGCGAAGATCAGGCTTATCCTAGAGATCTTGTCCTCGAACTCGAACCTGGACTCAGCCACCTCACCTCACCCCCTCACTATCACAAGCTTACCATACATGTCCTGGTGTCCTAGGCCGCAGTACTCGTTGCACAGGATGAGGTACTCCCCCTCCATGTCCTCTGGAGGGTACCATGTGACTTCGGCTATGTAGCCTGGGAACACCATGACGTTCACGTTGGTACCGACGATCTCGAAGCCGTGCTGGACGTCGGCGCTAGTAATCCGGAATATAACCTTCTGCGGGTTCTCCAATACTATCTCGTTGGGTATGAAGGCCCACATCCTAGCGGTAATGTTCACCTCGTAGACGCCGGGTGCAACCTCCCTTATCCCCGGTGTTATCTGCTCGTCAAGTTTCCTCACGTCACAGGTGACCACGTCCTCTGGGGTGGTGAAGCCCTTGGCTATGGCGGCGTAGCCTAGTATGGCGAGGAAGCTGGTTAGCATGACTATTATGAGGCCTATCCAGATATACTCTAGCTTCTCAGCCTGCTTCTCTGCCTGGCTAGCCGGTGCCACTGATCACACCCCTCTCAAGCATGGTGGTGAAGACACTCATCCAGATTAGGACGAAAACAGCCAGGTAGACTAGGAGGATCTTCAAGACGTCCTTTACCTCAACCTCATGGCCCTCCTCTCCTGCCATACCCGCTACTCACCCCCACCCATACGGGAGAACACGAGGAGCAGTACGATAGCAGCGATCACGGCTAGCGTGATAGTTAGGAAGAACAGGTTCCTACCCTCCTCCTGGCCGCCAGCACCTGCAGTAGGGGCACCAGCCCCTGCACCGGTATCGGGCTGGCCGCCGGCCTGCTGTATCTGGACCTCGCCGTTGAACACTGCTAGGAAGAAGTTGTAGAGGTCCTGTATGTCGGGGTCATCTAGTGTCTTTCCTCCAGCATTAGCAGCCATAGTCGACATCATGTCATCATAGGAGTC
>JALUDK010000162.1 GCA_027044005.1 Acidilobaceae archaeon
TACCAGGTCCTCATGGTCTCGAAGAGCCACTGCCCAACCAAAGCCTGGAGGTAGAGCGAGGCCACTAGGGGGAGCCCGTAGTAGTTGCCGGCCAGTATGTACCTATCAATGGCCACTCCCAGTATGTAGGGGGAGGCGAGGCTGGCAATAGACGCCCCCACGGTGGAGGCCGCCACTACAGCGAGCAGCCTTTTATGAGCCAGCGCGTCCGACGCGAACCTCCATAGAAGCTTTAGTGTTGAAGCTCTACCTCTCCCATTCAACGCCTTCACCCGTCATTGAGGCGTATAGCCTGTAGTAGAGGCCACGCCGGGCCAGCAGCTCTTCGTGACTGCCCTCCTCAACCACCACGCCGTCGCTAATGACGACTACCCTGTCAGCCAGCCTGACGAGGGATGGCCTCTGTGTCACTATTATCGCAGTCCTCCCCTCAAGGATCCCCCTCAAGTCTTTGACCAGCGCTCTCTCCGTCTCAGCGTCCAGGTTGGAGACAGGGTCGTCTAGCAGGAGTATCCGCGGGTTCCTCACCAGGGCCCTTGCAATAGCTATCCTCTGCCTCTGGCCTCCTGAGAGGGTGACGCCCCTCTCGCCTACGAGCGTGTCGTACCCTCTTGGCAGTGATTCTATGAAGTCGTGGATCTTGGCTATCCTGGCGGCCCTTACAACCTCCCCCCTAGATGCCCCGGGGTTGCCGAAGGCGATGTTCTCCATTATACTCCTATTGAATATGAAGGGCTCCTGGGGCACGTAGCCTATGTGCCTCCTCAGGCTCGACAGCTTCACCCTCCTAATATCTACTCCGTCGATGAGTATCCTCCCACCGTCGACTTCGTAGAGCCTCATGATCAGCTTTAGAAGAGTGGACTTGCCAGAACCCGGGGGGCCTACGATTACGACCTTCTCGCCGGGCCTCACGCGAAGGCTTACCCCCCTAAGGACCGGCTTTCCGGGCCGGTAGCTGAAAACCACGTTCTCCAGAACCACTTCCCCCCTAACACTCCTAAGCTCTAGGGCGCCTGGCTCGTCTCTAACCCTGGGCTCCATGTCCACGACCTCGAAGAGCCTCTTTGC
>JALUDK010000163.1 GCA_027044005.1 Acidilobaceae archaeon
ATGGGCTCGCTGATTCCCCTGGTGATTTATGCTGGCTTCGTGGCGGCATTCCGTAGACCGGCCTCCAGTATAGCTGGCGGCCTAGCTGCGGCAGCTGCTGCTAGTGATGGCGTGTTGAGGGCCGCCTCCTCCGTGGCGATGCTAGACGTATACCAGGCGTTCTTCACGGCTGTGAGTATAGCGTTGGCTCTTAACGGTAGATACACTCTCGCCAGTATAGCTGGCGGTCTAGCTGCGGCTAGCAAGATGAGTGGCGCCGCGGCTGTAGCCGCTGCAGGGCTACTCTGGGCGGCCTCGGAGTATAGGCTGTCTAGGAAGTTTGCTGCTTTGGCTGCAGCAGCCTCTCTAGGCCTACTGGTTTACGTAGCTACTCATATTCCACTGGTCCTCGCGTTTGGCGCCGATAAACTATTAGAGGAGACCATCAACGCGCTCCAGTGGCACACTACTAGCAGGCCAAGCGGGCCCCCCACCAGCACGCCTCTAGGATGGATACTTAACTCTAACACCTTCTACTATAGCTATGGGCCTCTACCATTGAGGGCTGCAACAAACACGCCCCTACACCTGGCAGCCCTAGCGGCGTCGATAACAGCTATTCTAGCAGAGATTGCAGCTGGCAGAAGGCTGTGGCCCGGCGCCGGCCACATATACTACTTCTCACTCCTAGCCCTCTACGCCGCAGTAATGGCCATGGGTAATCAAACGCTATACAGCTTCTACGCCGTACAGCTGACTCCAGCAATGGCCGCTGTGGCGGGCGAGCTATTCCTGGCCGCCTCAGGTGTAAGGCCTTGGAGGAGATGAGGATAGCCATCCTGCAAGCCCCCGCAGGGGCAGGACTAGAGGAGGCCATGAAGTCGTCGAGCCTGCTTGCAAGGATCGAGCCCGGACTAGTGCTGCTACCGGAGAACTGGCTATCAAGCAAGCCGGTCCCCTTAGAGGATTACGCGGCCGCCGCGGAGAGGCTTGCCTTGGAGGCCGCAGCTCCCGTGGCCGCTGGGGCCCAGTACGTGGTTGAAGCATCGGGTAGGAGGGTTAGCCTGGGAGTAGCGGCCCTGCCGGGCTCCGGAGTCTTCAGAGCCTGCGAAAAGGTTTACCCGAGTAAGGCTGTGGGGGAACGGGGCTTCATCGAGCCCGGCCGCCTCTACAAGCCTCTAACCATCTCAGGCTGGAGGGTCTCATGCATAGTATGCGTGGACGTGTTCTACCCTGAGATAGCCAGGCTACATGCACTAGCCGGGGCACGCCTACTACTAAACCCTGCAAAGATAACGGTGGATAGGATACCGCTATGGCGCTCCTCCCTGCTGTCTAGGGCGGCTGAGAACATAGTGTACACTGCGGGGTCTATACCGGCTAGGGGTAGCTACAGGGACGGGAGAAGCGTCGAGGGCGGCGGGGCAGTTTACTCGCCCGACGGGAAGCCGCTACTAGAGGTAGGCGGGCATCCGGGGCCCCACCTCGCAGTCCTAGAACCCGAGAGGCTGGAAGCGGCTACGGCTAGATGGGCGTTCCGCGAAGACATGGAAGCCTTGAGGGGAGTCTATGCCGTAATGCTAGACTCTATGGAGGAGCCGAGCAAGATCTAGGCGTCAGAGGAGAGCGACGGCGGCTACTTGGAGGGCAAGGGCCGCCGCTAGCAGTGTTTCCCAGCGGCCAGGCCTAGGTGGCCCCCGTCTGAGTGGGCGCCTGAGCCTGAACCCCCTGAGCTCCGCGGATACACCGACCCAGACGGCCCTCTGAACAGAGACGCTCAGGAGGGGAAGCATTATCGTTGCGTAGTCGCCGGGCGTCACGGGAACACGCCTATAGCCTCTCTGCCTCCTCACAGCCATTACCTCGCCTAGCTCTGAGAAGAGGAGGGGCAGCAGCCTGAGGGCGTATGCAAGGCTGAACACGAGCCCCTTAGGGGCTCCCAGAGCTTCGAGGCTCCTTATCACGTCTCTGGGATTCGCTAAGCCGCTAAGGAGGAGGCCCGCGCCGGCGATCGAGGCTATCCTCAACCCTATTACTATGGTAGCGTTAACAGCGTACCAGGGGACGACTAAGGGGCCCACGCTAGCCGCTACAGGGCTATTCCTTCCAGCTACGCCTAGATAATAGAGTATCATGGCGTTTATGAAGGCGCCTATCACGGTGAGAGGGAGCAGGACTAGCATGCGGCCGAAGCGTAGGAAGCCCAGCGTAAGGCCAGGCACACCAGTAACTAGGAACAGAACTAGCAGGGCCCGGGGCGACTCCTCCACCACGGCCAGCAATGTAATGGAGAAGCTGTAGAGTATCAGATAGGCCGGGTCAGGGCCTCCACGCGGACTCCAGTAGCCTGAGAGCCTCAACCTTCCCCACCTCTACGAGATCCCCCTCCAGAGCCGCGTATACCCTGTCAGCGGCCTCTGCCACGAGCCTAGCATCGTGCGTGGCCACAACGACGGCAGCCTCCCGGGATAGGCTCCTCAGGAGGGCTACTAGCCGCGAGTAGAGGGAGATATCGAGCCCCGTGGTAGGCTCGTCTAGGAGCAGCAGGCTAGGCCTGTAGGCGTATGCCACTGCTATGCCTAGCCACCTCCTCTGGCCGTGGCTAAGCTTGAAGGGGGGCATGGTCTCGAGGGAGCCCCCGGAGCCTGCTAGGGCCCTGAAGATGGGCCTCGGGTCCCTGCCTCCCAGGCGCCTGGCTTCTTCTAGCTCCTTCTCCACGCTTGGGAAGAGGAAGGAGTAGTCAGGGTTCTGGGGTACGTAGAAGGCCCTTCCCCGCACCTCCACTAACCCGTTGAGGGGCTTCCTCTGCCCTGCCAGGACCCTGAGGAGCGTGGTCTTCCCTGAGCCATTGGGGCCCACTACTGCTACTATCTCGCCGCGGCACGCAGTGAAGTCGTCGACGGAGAGTACAGGTGTGTCGTAGCCCAACCGGGCCCCCGCTACTCTGGCTACCGTGGAGAGGCACTCGCCCTGGGGCTCAGAGGCTTTCAACTCGACCCTAGCGTCTACACCGAGATTCTCCATCTTGTTTATGTCGTTCTCTGTGAAGGGCCGCTTGAACCTGGCAGCCACGCGGCCTCCGCTAAGAACTATCACCTCGTCGACTACATTCAGGAAGTAGCGGGCCTTGTGCTCAACTATAATCTCGGGCCCGGGGAAGCTCCGCACGAACTTAATAGTCTCTCCGACGATCCAGGGGTCGAGGCTTGCAGTGGGCTCGTCGAGCAGCAACACCTGCGGATCGTGTACGGTGCCCGCGGCGAGGGTTAGCCTCCTCTTCTCGCCCCCGCTTAGGGCTTCAACCCACCAGAGGGCCTTCCCCGCGAGGCCGAAGGCTTCCAGGCTCCTCCATGCCCTCTCCTCGGCATCACTGAAGCCCAGGTTCTCAAGGGTGAACAGTACCTCGTCGAGGGGTGTAGGCATAGCTATCTGCCTCTCGGGGTCCTGGAGTATGACGCCGACTAGCCTGGGCACCTCGCGGAAGCCCCGAGCCTCTAGCGGGTTTATCCCGGCCAGGTTGATGAAGCCCCTAACGCTTCCACCAAGCAGGTTAACCATGACGCCGGTGACTGCTAGGAGGAGCGTCGTCTTCCCGCTACCGCTAGGCCCTGCCACGAGTACCCTGCGGCCCTCGGAGGCAGCGACTGCAACGTCCTCTAGTGCCTTGTAGCCTGTAGAGTACCTTGCCTCCCCTATCTCCGCCTCTATCTCTGCCACTTCCCCGGGCACCCTTCCCCTTAGCTATAGCTTGATATCCTGGTGTGGGGCCGGTTATCCTGCTACGTGTCAACATTAATAGGTCTTACTACTGCCAGTGGTAAGCAATGGAGGCTGAAGGGTAATGGAGGCCCTAGCGGGCGGCACCGGGAAGCCCGGTAGGGGCTACACAACCATCGACTTTGCACTGCTAGGAGCGGTCGCCGCGGTAGTGTCAATAATATTCTGGGCGGCCTGGTTCGTCTACGATATAGGAACAAGCCTGCTAGGCCCCTTCGGCGGCGTCCTAATAAGCTATGGCCTCTGGTACGTCGGCGCCATACTAGCAATGAGTATAATAAGGAAGCCGGGGGCGGCTCTTGTAGGCGAGACCCTGGCAGCGGCGATAGAGGTGATACTCCCAGCTCCTGGAGGCTTATACAATCTAGCCTATGGCTTCCTCCAAGGCGTATTCGCCGAGATAGCGTACTTCCTGACGGGCTACAGGCTAACCCCCCTAACCCACGCTGTAGCAGGCGCGGCCAGCGCTATAGGAACTATGATAGCGAACCTCCTACTCTTCAAGACACTCATATACGAAGCCGATCCCACCCAGGGCTTCATAGTGTTCGCCGCCGTGGCCGTCGGCTACGCTGTTAGCGGAGCTATATGGGGCGTGATAGCAGGCTCCATAGGAGCAGTGGTGAGGAGGCTACTACCCTAGCCCCCTCTAACCCTTAAATTTCTCAATCCGAGACATCTCCTTTTCCTGCGGGGCCATGGGTCTTGGCGAGACTATTCCTAAACCGCTATGTCGGTAGCCGTGTGAAGAGGCTAGAGGACCTCCGCATACTACGGGG
>JALUDK010000164.1 GCA_027044005.1 Acidilobaceae archaeon
TATGATCAGGGACGAGGAGGGCGAGATCAGCGAGCTCGACTATGAGAACGTCGCTATGCTTGGGAGCAACCTGGGCCTAGGGGACCTGAGGAAGGTGGCTGTGCTGAATAGGATGGCCGACATGCTGGGCCTCGATACGATAAGCCTGGGGAGCGTGATGGCGTGGGCCGCTGAGGCCAGCGAGCTCGGGCATATAGAGGAGAAGGTGGAGTGGGGCGACTATAAGAGGTTCAGGGAGCTAGTCGGCGAGATAGCATATAGGGAGACGGGCCTAGGGGACCTGCTGGCTGGAGGCGTTAGGGAGGCCTGCACCAAGACCGGGAAGGGGAGCTGCGACTATGCAATACACGTGAAGGGCCTGGAGGTTAGCGCATATGACTGCCACGCGGCTCCTGGGATGGCGCTTGCCTACGGGACGAGCCCCATAGGGGCGCACCATAAGGATGCTTGGGTTATAAGCTGGGAGGTCGCCACAGACAGGTTCTCCTACTCCCGCGATAAGGCTGCAAAGGTCATAGAGTTGCAGAGGATAAGGGGCGGCCTATTCGAGAGCTTCGTTGCATGCCGCTTCCCGTGGGTAGAGGTCGGCCTGAACCTTGAGTACTACCCCAAGATACTGACATACGCCACCGGGGTCTCGTACACGTGGGAGGACCTCTATAGGCTCGCGGATAGGGTGTACGCTCTGGTTAGGGCCCTCTGGATCAGGGAGTACGGCGGGTGGAGCAGGGAGATGGACATGCCCCCGGCCAGGTGGTTCAAGCACCCGCTGACCAAGGGCCCGCTGGCAGGGGCAAGGCTGGACCTGGACAAGTACAACGAGCTGTTGAGCCACTACTACGACCTCCGCGGCTGGGATGAGCGTGGCGTGCCTAGGAGGAGCACTCTGGAGAAGCTAGGGCTAGGATTCACCGTGGGGGCCCTAGATAAAATAGTGGGGTTGAGGGAGTAGAGGGGCTAGACTGCCCCCTGGATCGCCTCTGCTATCTCCTTATACCTATTTCTAACCGTGACCTCGGTCACGCCAGCTACGCTGGCTACCTCCTTCTGGGTCTTCCTGAGCCCATGCTTCAGTGCCGCCAGGTATACTGCGGCGGCTGCGAGGCCGCTGGGGTCCTTCCCGGCTGTGAGCCCCTTCTTCCTGGCCTCCTTCACTATCTTGATTGCCTCTACCACTACGGGGTCTGGGAGGTTGAGGGCGCTGGCGATCCTGTAGACGAACCTCTCGGGCTCTATTACTGGTATCTTTATCTCTAGGTCCCTGACTAGTAGCCTGTAGTTCCTTGCCACCTCCCTCTTGGCCTCTGCCTCCTTCATCTTTATGAAGCCTGCGAGCTCGTCTAGCGTGCAGGGTACCTGGTGGCTCCTGCATGCTGCGTATATCACCGCTGCGACCATGCTCTCTATGCTCCTGCCCCGTGTTAGGCCCTTGTGGGCTGCTTCCCTGTAGAGCTTTGCCGCCTCCTCCTTTACTGTGGAGGGGAGGCTTAGCTTCGCCGTGATCTCGTCTATGAGCTGCATTGCCTGGTTTATGTTCTTCTCGAGGCTTCCAAGGGTGCGGCCCATCCTGTAGCCTCTCTGGACTCTGAGGGCCTCGATCCTCCGGGTTACTCCCTTGATCTTCTGGCCTCCGCCCCTGCGGAAGGTGCCTATGTAGGCGTCTATGCCCATGTGGGGTTTGGCCCAGGATACTGGGCCTCCTACCCTTGTCCTCCTACTCTTCTCTTCGGGGGTGTAGGCCCTCCACTCTGCCTCGTCGCCTATTACCCCCTCTTCTATGACTTCCCCTGTCAGCTCGCAGATGCGTACGCCCCTCTCGGGGTCGTATATGATCTTGTCGGGAGGACACGTGGGCTCCCGCTCCCTATCCTCGGCCACCGAGACTACACCCCGTTATTATAAAGGGTTTGCCCGCCCTGGGCAGGCGATACCCTTAAATCCCCATCACTACCTAGGACTAGTAGTCTTTATAAGCTTTTCGGTTTACGCTATGTCCCCCAGGATCCTGGCGAACCTGGTGATGAGCCTCCTACCACCCCTAGTCACTAGGACCATGTCCTCAATCCTCACCCCGTACAGGCCTGGCAGGTACACTCCTGGCTCAACGGTAACCACCATCCCTGGCTCGAGCAGAGTCCTAGAGCCCGGCCTCAGGTAGGGCTCCTCGTGTATCTCAACCCCGACCCCGTGTCCCAGGCCGTGGATGAAGTGCCTTGCAACCCCGTGCCGGGATAGGATTAGGCGTGCCTCCTTGTCGGGCTCCCACGCCTCAGCCCCGGGGGCTACCCTATCTATCGCCGCCGCCTGGGCCTCGGCCACGGCCTCCAGCAGCTTTTTGAAGCCCTGTCCTGGGGAGCCCTTGTGGAGGGTCCTGGTTATGTCGCTCATGTAGCCAGCGTGTGCTACACCCATATCTATGAGCACCGGCCCGTCTACTCCCAGCCTTGTGGGGCCGGGTACGTGGTGGGGGTAGGCTGTGTTCGAGTAGAAGGCTACTATGGGTGGGAAGGAGGTGCCCTCCGCCGCCTCCATGGAGAGCCTTATGATCTCCCCAGCTACACCCGCCTCTGTTACTCCCTCTTCTAGCATGTTTATTGCTCTCCCGAGGATCTCCTCTGCCTTATGGGCGGCTTCTGTTATAAGCTCTACCTCCCAGCTGGACTTGATTGACCGTGCTCTGCTGATTAGGCTCGTTATGTCCTCTACCCCAGCCTCTGCTAGTGCTCTTGCCTGCGGGTATGGCTGTGCTGAGAGGTCTCCCGCGGTCTTGCCGCCACAGGTTCTCGCTATTTCTATAGCTGCCTTTGTCGGGGTGTCTTGTATTAGGTCCCCCTGGGGTATGTCTGCCTCTAGCGCCTCGTCGCTCCTCCTGTATGCCGCCTTTACCTCCACGTGGCTTGGGGCTTGGGATGCTATCCTGTGGTAGTCTAGTAGGGGTGTGATGAGTGTGTATCCGCAGTTCCTGCTGGCTACTGCTATGCCTGTGGGTTCCTGTATGCCTGTGGTGTATCTTATGTTGGCCTTGGATCCTAGGATTAGGGTTTCTATACCCCTCTCCTCGGCCTTGTCTAGGAGTTTTCCTAGGTTCTCCTCCCATCTAGCCTCTGCCACTTGGCCACCCCTAGACTATTCTTACCCTGTTGTACTTCTTATTCTGCCAGCTATACCTCCTCATCCTCCTGCTCCTCCCGAACCCGCAGGCGGCGCAGTAGCCTTTCGCGACGTTGAAGCTCCTCCTGCCGCACCTCCTGCATACTATGTGGGTCTTGCTCCTCCCGTGCTTTCCGAAGCTTGGGGTACCCTTACCCATGCATGGCCACCTCCTACTTGGCCGGGCTCATCATGACTACGTTGTCTCCTCTTATTAGCACTGTCCCTACTGGCCGGGAGTTGCCCTCGCTGTCTAGCTCCTCGGCGTCCTTTAGTATGAGGTTTAGGTGCTGATCGTAGCTCTTCAGAGTGCCCTTCAGGCTTCTGCCGCCCTTGAGCTTGACTAGCACCGAGGTGTCTAGGTACTCGCTAAGCATCTTCAGCGTGTTCCCACTCAACGCCAACCCCCTCTCGCTCCCAGCCTTGCCCGGGGAGCCTTCGTGTATGCCCCTGGCGCCCTGGAGGGAATATAAGCATAGACTCTAGACTCGACGGCATATTATCCTATCAGGCCTCTAGATCCAGGCTGGGGGCCCTGCATCTTGCTTAAGGCTAGGATTGAGGCTGGCGAGGACCTCGACAGGGGTGTGGAGCTTGCATCGAGGAACCTATCCAGGCTCCTCGAGGCCGGGTCTAGGCGTGGGATGCTGAGGATACAGGTATACCCCTCAATGGATCCCATGATAGCAGGTGCTGTCGTGTACAAGGCTGCTAGGAGCCTGGGGGTCCATGCTGTACTAGCCGTTAGCACCAGCCCCCGGGCTGGCATGGGGCCCACCCTCCTCCTGGGATTCAACAATCTAAGCCTCAAGAGCTGGGATGTGGATGACGCTCTCCTAGCCCTGGCCAGCGGCCAGGTTAAGGGGAGCCCTCCCCCGGGTGCCGTGTACCTTGAGGTTGAGGGTAGTGTATCCTCAGCCGTGGGCCTAGCCTTGGCAGAGCACAAGCTCCCGCCCCGCGACCTCCTCCCCCTGCTAGCCGCGTCGTACCATACACGATATGTAGACCAGGCCGGCAGGTTCCACGGGGTGGATAGGGCCCTGCTCGAAGTCCTAGCAGACCAGGCGGGGCTTGACATGTATACTGGGGTGAAGGCGTATAAGCCCCACAAGTGGCCTGCGTGGAGGAGCCTATCCTCCACATGCAATCCCTACATGCACGGGGTCTCGGGGAGGCCGGAGGCGGCCAGGGACCTCATATCTGGGGCCGGCCTTGACCCTGAGAGGAGCCTATCGACGCTAGAGCCCGGAGAGGTGGAGAAGCTGGCCTCCACCCTCCTAGAGGCCCTGGCAAGGCATGGGAGCGTGGAGGCGTCTAGGATCCTCGGAGGCGTCATAGTGTCTGGCGACCCGCTGGTTGAG
>JALUDK010000165.1 GCA_027044005.1 Acidilobaceae archaeon
TGGCGTGCCCTTGGATGACTACATAGCTATAGCTAACCTCTGTGTGGAGAACAGGCACGAGATAATGATGAGGACTATAGCCGTGGCCCACAACTGGCTAATGGCCAACGGCTACATGAGCACCCGCATCCACGTATTCGGCCTGGACGTGGCGACAGCTAGGAAGGTTAGGCAGTACATCTACAGCTTTGACTCAATGGCGTGGACGAGGCCCAGGGCACCCGGGGGGTGGTCAGCGAAGACGCAGAAGGAGCGTGTATGGCTGTTCATAACATGGCTGCACAAGTACGCAGACATAATAGACATGCCCTATGAGGTGAGAAAATGAGGATGTTAGTATTAACTGATTATGCGGATGAGGGTAAGAAACTGGTTTGGCATTGCGGTCTGCTTAGACTACCTTATGACTGCTTAGTGGAGGCCATGAAGGAGTGGTACCAGAGGTACGGTATCCCCCGCAAGCTAATACTGGAGTTTAGGGGGGAGTGGTGATAGAATGAACTGGCAGGATGTTCTGGGTGTTGGCGCCATAATAAGGGGGAGGGTCGAGGGGATCAGGCGGTTCTTCTACGAGCACAGCCCAGATTATCTATATGTTCTCGTTAGTGGTGGGAAGGACTCAGCGGCTGTGTGGGGTCTGGCAGCAAGGGCCAGGATCCCTTACGTGGCTGTCTTCATCCAGATCCCAGGGCAGACCGTGGCGGACAATATCAAGGCGGTTGAGGGGGTGGCTGAGAGGCTCGGGGTTAGGGCTGAGGAAACGGTTGTTGTTAGGGAGACTGAGGGGATATGGCCTAGGCTGTCAGCAGCCATAGCCAGGTGCCCTAAGCCGTGCCTCCTGAGGGTTATCCCGTTCACTCAGTACGGGGAGGATTTCTGGGGGGCTATGCTGAGGTACGGGTTCCCAGCACCCCTCGGGCGCTTCGGTAAGGGGACTAGGTGGTGCTGCGGCACCTTCAAGCACAGGGTCCTCAACCGACTCCCATACAACGGGAGGAGGGGAGGGGTGCCTTGGAGGTTCGGTATCAACGGGATCAAGGCGACGGACTCACCGTATA
>JALUDK010000166.1 GCA_027044005.1 Acidilobaceae archaeon
TCCCACCCTCGGCCTCTACCATCGCCGCCGCGAGGGCAAGGCTCCTAGCCAGCCTATCCGCCCCAGCCTCTACGGCGGTTTTAGAGTTGAACCAGATTATCGCCCTGACGGGGCCCTGGGCCCCCTCTAACAGGTCCTCGACCCCATTGTGGTCCCTGTCACTCCTCTCCATGAGCATGAGCCCGTAGACCCTGGGGTCGTCCCTTGCAGGCTCGCCTATGTACGCGACAGGCACCCCACCCTGCGTGGGGGAGGCTTGGGAGGGTGCTTGTATCGGCTGTGCTAGGAGTAGGAGTGCGAGGATCAGTATGGCTAGCCTGCTGTAACCCAATCCTATCCACCCTTAACGTGCATATAGTACATGTGTATGGTGTAGAGCCGTCGTCCCTTATAATTCTCGTGGGTTTGAGCCGCAGCGTAAAACCAGGGATGGCGTGCATGCTTTAAATCCCCCGGATAGCCCTGTGCTCATGTGGCATTGGAGGGCGGGTCTATGACCGTTAAGGTTAACCATATAGTAGTTTCAGGGACTAGCATACTACGCAACGCGGCCAGGCAGGCCAGCGGGGATACTGCAAAGATCCTGGGCGACTGCGGCGTCGCTAGGCCCCTAAGCGATGTGGATGCGGAGTGCATGAGGCACGCTGTAAAGGGTAGCGAGGTGTACAGGGAGGCGCTGGACAGGCTAAGGCTGGACCCGTGTAGGGTTAGCGCTGAGGTAAATGCTATGGCGCCCTGGCTGGGCCTATGCGGGAAGGGCCTTGATGGGCCCTCCAGGATAGACAGGGTGGTCATACTCCACACTGACACCGGGGCGGGGATGCTGGCCGCCAAGGTGCTGGCCCACTACCTCCGCGAGGTTGTCGGTAGCGCAGTCGCGGGGGCGAGGAGGGTGGACGGCTTCGGCATCCCGGGCAGCATGGCACGGGGCCTGGTGCAGCTGGCCAAGGCCATAAAGGAGGAGGCGGCCCACGGGGATGTGACGCTACTCAACGTCACGGGCGGCTTCAAGCCTGAGAGCGGCTACGCTATCCTAGCAGGGATAGCCCACTACAAG
>JALUDK010000167.1 GCA_027044005.1 Acidilobaceae archaeon
GCCGAGAAAGAGCTGAACATCCTGCTGAACAACCCCAACCTGCAAGGGGAATACGACTGGGACGCCCTGGCTCAAATGTTTGCTGGCGGGGAAGCCAACCCCTTTGACGTTGGCTTTGAGTTCCAAACGTTCCTTCTGGGATTTGAAACGTAGGCATAGACCAGGGCGTCCACCTGATCGTCGTGGTTCCAAACGTTCCTTCTGGGATTTGAAACACGTTTCTGGTGGGGAGGTGCTGGTCGGGATTAGCGGTTCCAAACGTTCCTTCTGGGATTTGAAACCCGCATGAGGCTATGGAGAGCTCTATCCTCTCGGCTCTGTTCCAAACGTTCCTTCTGGGATTTGAAACACCGGTATCCTGCCCATGCTCACCTCCTAGCCACGCGTGTTCCAAACGTTCCTTCTGGGATTTGAAACGACGGCAGGCCGTTGCAGTCGGGAGAGGGGCCGGCCGTTCCAAACGTTCCTTCTGGGATTTGAAACAAGTGATCCAGGCCGAGGTTGAGGCAGAGGTAGAAAAGTTCCAAACGTTCCTTCTGGGATTTGAAACTGCGCATGCCATGACGGGTATCCGCTCAGATTTTGTGCTGGTTCCAAACGTTCCTTCTGGGATTTGAAACTTTGGCCAGGTACGTCCGATAGGCGTCCAGGGCCAGGTCGGTTCCAAACGTTCCTTCTGGGATTTGAAACATCATGTCCGGGTATATCGTTCCGCCGACGTCCCCAAGGTTCCAAACGTTCCTTCTGGGATTTGAAACATCTACGCGAACTCGAGGCGCGGCTCATGTTGCATGCGTTCCAAACGTTCCTTCTGGGATTTGAAACGGGGTATGCGCTGGCCTACGCCGTGGGTGTTGCTGAGTTCCAAACGTTCCTTCTGGGATTTGAAACCCTTTCGTCAAACCACGGCCGACGCTCGAGCAAGAGCGTTCCAAACGTTCCTTCTGGGATTTGAAACTACTGCGCTGCGTAGTAAAATGCAACTGAGGAGGGGGTTCCAAACGTTCCTTCTGGGATTTGAAACTAACTCGCGCGAGGCCAAATACCGCT
>JALUDK010000168.1 GCA_027044005.1 Acidilobaceae archaeon
ATGCTATCCCTCACCGGATACCCCATAACGTAGTGGAGCACCGTGAAGGTGGAGGCCATAGGGGCTAGGAAGCTAGTAAGCCCCACAGCGATGCTCCTCACAAGGTACCTAGAGATGATCCTCGTATCAATCTCCAGGCCAGCAGCAAACATGAGGAGGCTACCACCGATCAGGGCGATCACGTCTATAATATGGGACTCCACGGCCCCCGCGAGGCCGACTAGGAAGCCAAGAAGGATCTCGTAGATGGCAGCCACAACCCCGGTAGCCTCGGCAAGGAGGGCGGAGGCCAGGAGGACGCCACCTACAACCGTTAATACCCCGAACTCCCCCGAGCCCTCTACCCTAGCAAGCCCCAGACTGGCAACAGCAACCAGGAGGCCTGCCAGGCCAAGCTTGGTACGGAGCACAGACCCCCAGCCCCCCAGAGGTGGGGACATACTCCTTACATATATACATAGAATAATACCTACCCCCACGATAACACTGGCCATAATGCAGAGAGGCACACGGTGGCATACTTGCTGGGAGGCTATAACCACAAGCTCCTTAGGATAAACCTCACCACGGGGAGGGTGAGAGAGGAGGAGCTAAGCGAGGAGGACCTAACCCTATTCATAGGGGGCAAGGGACTGGCAACCCTAATACTCTACAAGGAGGTACCCCCAGGCACAGACCCCCTCTCACCGGGGAACAAGCTAGTCTACGCCACCGGCCCCTTCAACGCCATAGTCCCTGGGGCAAGCAAGGTGGCGGTAGCGGCGAAGAGCCCCCTGACCAGGCTCATACACGACTCCTACGCCGGGGAGTTCTTCGCCACCCAACTCAAGGCGGCTGGCTATGACGCCCTCATAGTAGAGGGCGAGTCGAGGGACCCGGTATACCTCTGGATAAACAGGGGAGAGGCGGAGATAAGGGACGCCTCCAAGTACTGGGGCCAACCAGTATCTAGAGCGACCGAGGAGATCCGGAGAGAGACGCATCCAAGGGCCTCAATAGCAGCTATAGGCCCGGCCGGGGAGAACATGGTCAAGCTAGCGAGCATAA
>JALUDK010000169.1 GCA_027044005.1 Acidilobaceae archaeon
GCTATGTCATTGAATACATCATCGTCGATGGTGACTATGCCGTGGAAGCTCCTCCTATTAGAGGCGTCGAGTTCGAGAACCTTAACGAGGTCATATATCGTTACTGCGCCATAGCTCTCAAACCTCTGGGGCGCCTCTAGCATCATCCCGCATCATCCCTAGCCCTGGGGGGTACCCCTGGGAGCCCTGAGGAGTGGCTAGTCCTGCTCCCTCGGGGCTCCAATAAGGGTATAGTGTAGCAACCTGTATTTTTAAATGTTCGCATTACGTGTAAGAAGGAGTGGTAAAAGGTTAAGGATCCTCGATACCGTTACGCCTCTATATATCGCAGGTGGGGCACCCGCCTGCATAGTCCTCTGCAACGGTTATCAGCTGCTTTACCTTCCCCTTACCCAGCCTAACCCTGGCCCTCTTGGGCGCCTTCCTGGTCTCGCTGGCCTCCTCCTTTTCCTCCTTCCTTGGCTCTACTACTGCGACAGGCTTTATATCATCCTTCTCTTCCTCCTTTTCCTCCTCGCTCTTCTTCACGCCGAAGTATATCACCTGCTGGCTCTTGCTCCTGTCCCTGTAGACGGTTGTCCCCTTTATCCTGAGCCTCCAGGCTAGCCAGTAGGTCTTCCACACGCTCTCCACGGGCTCGTCGTGCCTCATGTTTATGGTCTTACTGGTCCCAGCGTCGACCCATGCCTGCCATACCGCCTGGTGGAGTAGGTGGTACTCGTAGTCTATATCGTGGGCGGTCCTGAATATGCGCCTCAGCCTCCTGGGCACCCACTTTAGGTGGGCCACACTCCCAGTCTCTGCTATGGTCTCTATGACCTCGGGCTCGTCCATCTCAAGCCTCCTCAGCTCCTCGAGGAAGAGGGGCTCTACCTCTATGAAGGTGCCCACAGCTACCTGCCTAACGAAGGCGAGGGCGAATAGTGGCTCTATGCTGGCGCTGGCCCCGGCTATGATGCTTATCGTCCCAGTCGGGGCTATGCTCAGGTATGTGGCATTCCGCAGCCCCCACTTCATCGCCTTCCTCTTAGTCTCCTCCCACCTGGTCTCCGGCTTGCCCTCGAGGATCTCCGCTAGCCTACTGCTTGGCTTCTCGAGCAGGTCCCTCCTACCCGTCTCCTCCCATACCACTCTCAAATACTCCTCGGGGCTCTTGAAGGGTAGGGTCTCGTGGAGCCACCTGTAGAGCCTGGCGTTCCAGGCCGGGAAGGGGCCCTTCTCCCTGGCTATCTCGACGCCCTCCTCATAGGCGTTCCACGCTATCCACTCTGCTACGTGCCATGCAAGCCTTATAGCATCAGGGCTATCGTATGGTATGCCGAGCCTGATCAGCATGCGGGCCCACCCCATGACTCCTAGGCCGACTTTCCTGGTCCTCAGGTTGGCCTCCCTTATCTGCCTCAGCGGCGGGTCATTCGCGTCGATGACGTTGTCTAGGAACCTCACGGCGGTCCTCACATCCCTGGCAAGGGCCTCCCAGTCGATAGTAGGCTTGCCATCCTTCTCCACCACATACATCTCCAGGTTGATGCTGCCCAGGTTGCATGGCTCCCAGGGTAGTAGGGGCTCCTCTCCACAGGGGTTAGTGGCGTTTATCTTACCTAGATACCACACTGGGTGCCGGCGGTTGATCTCGTCTATGTTGATAAACCCGGGGTCGCCGCTGTCCCAGGCCCCCTCCACTATCTTCTGTAGCAGCTCCCTGGCCCTGACGGTCTTAGTCACCGCACCCTCTAGCTTGGCAATGAGCAGGGCCTCGTTGAGTGTTATGATCTTAGAGTCCTCCAGTGCGATGGAGCCACCGTTCTCCTCCAGCTCCTCCAGTATAGCCTCCTGGACCCACTCGTCCTGGATATAGTGCCTTGCACGTACTATTGCGTACTGCCTGGAGTCCTTCTCCCCGGATAGGTCGGTCTTCCTCGGGTTCACCAGGTACCACTCCATGTCGCTCGCGACCCGATAGAAGAAGTCGTCGTAGAAAGCAACACTGATGTTGAAGTTCTGTAGGTGGACATCCTTCAGCTCCCCAGTCTTGGAGACTATGAACTTCTCTATATCGGCATGCCAGACGTGCATGATACCCATATTAGCGCCACGCCTCTTCCCGCCCTGCTTAACCACGTCGGTAGCAACATCGAACAGCTTCATGAAGCTGAGCGGGCCGCTAGATAGGCCCCCGCTGCTGCTGACAACGTCATACTCTGGCCTAAGCTCGGAGAAGTCAAAGCCAGTGCCTCCACCGTGCTGGTGTATCAGCGCCTGGGCCCTCAGGGAGTCCATTATCCCCTCGCCCTCTGGCGTCGTCATCGAATCCCTGACGGGTATCACGAAGCATGCAGAGAGTATGCCTAGCCTCGTGCCAGCGTTCATCAGTGTGGGTGTGTTGGGCATAAACCTCCTGGTTGACATTAGGTTGTAGAACTCCTCCTCCAGCCTCCCTACCTCCTCCTCGCTGGCCCCGTAGTTGTACTCCACGGAGGCTATGGCCTTGGCGACTCTACGGAACAGCATCTGCGGGGTTTCACGGTACCTCCACGTCTCAGGGTCCTTGAGCAGGTATCTTGCCTCCAGGACCTTTATTGCGTTGAACGTCAGCTCTAGGTCCCTAGGGTGGAAGCTACTCCACCCTCCCTTCCCGTACACGTCATTGTATAGATGGGCCAGCTCATACCTCTTGGCCGCCTCGAACCACCTGCTATCGGATATCCCCATCTCCACCATAACGCGCTCCACACGGTCGGCTATGGATGCAGTGAAGACCTGGCTCTCTCCCTCGATCTCGCGTAGAACCCTTGCAAGCACCTCGTCAATCCTATCCTGAAGCCCGGCCTCGCTTAGCGCCTTCTCTATGCTGGCTCTAAGCTTCTCGACCCGGAACTCCTCTACCCTGCCATCCCTCTTTACAACCTTCAACCCTAGCCACCACACCTTAAACTATACCTACTAGGCATACCTCCTTAGCCCGGCTTAGGAGTAGATCCATTATGATACTGAAATCTTGAAGGGGTAAAGGGAGCAGTGCCCAGTACTAGGTAGGGTATCAACCTGGAGATACTCTCCAAACAGGCAGGCGGCGTCTATCGGTATTACCCCTGCATGGGTGTATCGGTGCATCACAATGACACCGGCTCCATGCACTGGCTCATAGCGACAATAATACCCCAACCCCTCCACTAGCCCTAAGGGGACCCCTCCCGGGGCGTGGTGGCGTCGGCTAGGGGAAGAAGAAGGGGTAGGAGGAGCTGGAAGGAGACGTTCGACGTTAAAGGGTTCGCGACAGAGGTCGCCAAAGGGTTGCACCAGAGGCTCGGGCTAGATTATATAGGCCTCACAGTAGAAGAGCTCGCGGAGATACTCGAGCCAATGATCGGCGAGCTAGTAGAGGCCAGGGCGACGAAGCCAAAGGCGGAGGTTATAGTGGCCAAGCTAGAGAGGGGCAAGCAACTGCTACTCAAAGCCATAGCAGCCCACCTACTATCCAGGGATGAACTGACACCAGAGCAGGTCGAATTCATAGTGGCCAACGCAGAGGAGCTGGCAGGCAGGGCTGCCCCCAAGCTCTACAGGCAAGCCGAGAAGCATGGCCTAGACCACGTGGTGGACGCGCTAAGGTACCTCTGGGAGAGATACGGGAACCCGCTCCCAGTCAAGTGCCCCCGCTGCGGCTTCTCATCCCTAACCCCAGACCTAGAATGTATAATATGCGGGGCAAGGGTAAGCGAGGAGGAGCTAAAGCAGAGCATCGGCTTCAGGGAGATGCTGCTGGAATACGCCAGGACTGCCGACAAGGGCATACTCAGGGAGATACTAGCCGCCGGCTTCATTATACTAAACGGGGAGCTGAAGCCGCCTAGCCTCAGGCCTGCCGGGGGCTATAGCATAGCAATCTACCTCAGCAGGAGCGAGAAGGAGGAGATAAGGAGGCTACTATCCGAGGCCAAGCCTCCTGCATAGCCAGCACACGTCACCCCCGCTGGTGTACCCCCCACAAACCCTGCACCTCCTAAACCTGGAACCAGCCTCAGAGGCGATCAGCCCTATAGACTTCGAGGAGCTATACACGAGCTCGGGCCTACCCCACGAGGCAGCCTTCAGGAGCCTCGCAACCCAGGTATTAACCCTGCACAGCGGAGTGGCATCGTACCCCTGAAGGGCGGCGTAGGCAGCGGCGGCCTCGGACTCCACCCTGGAAAGGCCTGCCACGCCTGGCACCGGGCCTGGCCACGACTCCTCCGCCTCGCTAAGCATCTCAGCTTGGCCAGCCATAGCCTCCAGGAGGGCGAGGGTGAGTAGGTCCCTTGTATAGGGCATGGCGACTGCATCGGCCCCTAGCCTCTTGGCGGCGGTGAATGCGATGGCCCTCTCCACCCTCATGCACTCGGGCGGTGAGAGGCCCCCTGGCAGGGGGCGGCTCTCCACGGCAACCTCGGCCCCCAGCTCCTTTAACTTATCC
>JALUDK010000170.1 GCA_027044005.1 Acidilobaceae archaeon
ATCGTGGTATAACTGGTATGACTGGGCTACCTTTCAATTCCTTTTAGAATGTTACAAGCAGGAGGAGATAGCACAAGTTGTGTTCGAGCTGCGCTTTCAATTCCTTTTAGGATGCTACCTGCGGGCGGATTACGAGGAAGACCTGCGATACTTCTGCTTTCAATTCCTTTTGGAATGCTACTGCAGATAACGAGTGAGAACATAATATGGATCATAGTAGTTTTCAATTCCTTTTAGGATGCTACACGCGTAAAGCCGGGCAGCAACTTCCTCGCATTCGACATCACTTTCAATTCCTTTTAGGATGCTACTTGGCAGAAGAAAGGTTACACAGATTACAAAAGGATAGACTTTCAATTCCTTTTAGGATGCTACATACGCAAAATGTTCGCAAAGGTGTAAATACACATGAGCTTTCAATTCCTTTTAGGATGCTACCGGAAGACAGTGGCGCGGCTCGTGCAGGCTGCGGGGACTTTCAATTCCTTTTAGGATGCTACAAAAAGATAGCAGTAGTGTGGTACACGGCCGATGAGTATCTTTCAATTCCTTTTAGGATGCTACGGAGTGGTGGCGGGAGTTTGAGCCGCACTACCCGTTCCCTTTCAATTCCTTTTAGGATGCTACCCTGGAGCCTGCGCACGGTCTGCGGCTTCGCGAACACTTTCAATTCCTTTTAGGATGCTACATATATCAACAGCACGACGAAGAGCATCAGCATAGTTACTTTCAATTCCTTTTAGGATGCTACCGGGTACCAAGTGCGCGCGATAGGGTTCGGCCCAATACTAACTTTCAATTCCTTTTAGGATGCTACCGGTGGCGAGGGTCAGCGCGACCAGGGAGAAAATCGGCGCTTTCAATTCCTTTTAGGATGCTACACGTAACTTATGTGCGTCTCTACGCAGTCTGGGCACTCGACTTTCAATTCCTTTTAGGATGCTACGCTCAGGTACACCTGTGCTAAAGTTCCCAGATATTGCCAGCATCTTTCAATTCCTTTTAGGATGCTACGCGAGCCGGCCAGCGTGTGGACAGTGGCCA
>JALUDK010000171.1 GCA_027044005.1 Acidilobaceae archaeon
TGGGTACCCGTAGGGGTCGGCCTCCATCATGCCCAGGTAGCTGACACCCGTCCTCCCCCCACGGTTGTGGCAGTGGACGCACTGGAAGGCGGGTATCTGCTTGGTTATCTTGTGGACCCTCATGTGACCGGGCTCGTCCTTGGGTATGGTGGGGTCGCCTCCCTTGTAGAGCCCGTCATCATCGTAGATGACATGGCAGGCGCTGCACCCGCTGCTCCGGTAGTCCGCGTAGACCTCCTTGCCCCTTACCCATATGTGGCAGCGGAGGCACTGGTTCCTCAGATAGGCGTCGGCGGGGTGATTGTCCTTGCCCCAGGGCTTGTTGGGGTCGAAGAAGGGCAGGGGCTTGAGCTCGTGCAGGGCGCCCTGGTCTTCGGGGACATTCCCATCAGTGTCCCTGACCCACACGACGCCGTATATGGCCAGCTTGGTGTCCTGGGCCCCCGCGCTGTAGCGGGCGGCGCTTATCTTGCCAGCCATGGTGCTGTGGAGGCTCTTGAGCATCCTCTCGACTATGTCGGCGTGGCATATGGCGCAGGTCTTGTTCACTACCCTCATGTCACCCGGGTTCCTCACCACGCCCACGTGGGCCTCCTCCATGGTTGTGGCCTCGGGGTCGCCCCCGTGGCAAAAGGTGCAGGCCAGGTTCCTCATGGTGGGCCCGTCGCTTATGGGCTCTATGCCCTGGTGGCACGTGTTGCAGGCCTCCTGCCTCTGGGGGTCTACCTTTACCACTCCGGGGAGGGTGTTGGGCACGTCCAGCGCCAGGCCGGGCGTGTCATAGACCTTTGCGCCAGGGTAGTCAAAGATCACCTTTGCCTCCTCATCCTGGGCTGATGCTAGGGGTGTGGGGCTGGTGCTTGGGAGGTAGCCGAGCATCCCCAGAGAGGCCAGCAGCATCGCTAGCAGTAGTGCGGCGTGTAGGGTCGTCTTTGCGCGCCTGTTTCTCAACCTATCACCCCAGTGTGTAAATACGTGTATAGTCTGGGGTATGGTATTGTCTTGATTTAAAGTTACAAATATTTATGTAAATTAGTCGTG
>JALUDK010000172.1 GCA_027044005.1 Acidilobaceae archaeon
GCCATGCGATATGCTGTGCTATCGTCAACATCGATCGTCTCTCCAGCGCCGAAGCTGCCGTCTTTGCAGCTATACGGAGAGAGGAGTTTGACCTTCATCCTCTACTCCTACGCGCTTGGCGTAATGGCAGCGGTGAATGCCTCATCGAGTACGCGCTTCGCATCGACTCTTTTGTGGACTTTAAAGCCGATGTAGCCGTTTGCGGCGTAGAGCTCATTGAGGCGCTGGATCTCGATATTGCCTCTATCGGCGATGGTGTAGTAGCCAAAATCGCCAAACACCACGACAGGTACACTCGTAGCGCCAAGCTCGGGCAAGTAGTCATCTGTTACGATAGGACGCCCGAGGATCATGTCTCTCTCGCCCATCACGAGCGCTGGAGCGTAGATGTAGTTACCGTTTCCGTCTTTGAGCTTGCGGATAGCCTTCATTGTGCTGTCGTGCAGCCTCCAAGTAGCTCGCGTACGATACTCTTCTTTGAGCGAGTAGTAGATATCAATGAGCTCGTCACCCGTGATTCCATCTTTGCTAGCAAGCGTCACACCACCGAGGCCATTCGCGTAGCCTGTAGGTTTTTTGACGCCATCGCCCGTGGCGAACGCTGGAGCTTCTGCTTTGTCGATACCGAGTGCGATTTGGCCAGCGAGGTAGTCCTCGAGGTTGATCATGCTGTCTTTGAGCAGCTCCTCGGAGACCTTGATAATCCCGCCAAGCTTCCACGCGCCAAGTTGGGTCTTGCCGAACGTGCTTTGCGTCTCGCCATAGGCTCCGCCCTCGTCGATCCACGCAAATGCTGGTGCGTCTCCCTCGAGCGGAATATTACGAAGGCTTGCTGTCTGGATGACTTTGGAGATACTTCTTGTGCGGCTAATTTGATGAAGCTTCTTGACGATTGTTCTTTGATACTCTTCCGGCACTACATAGCCGCCATCTTCGCCAGTAAGCGTAGTCATAGCGTTCATCCATTTGGATGGCTCCTCACCGCGCACATAGCTTTCGAAGGCCGCCTTGAACGCACCGCCGTCGCCTTGCAGCGTA
>JALUDK010000173.1 GCA_027044005.1 Acidilobaceae archaeon
GCTCGTAGTATATGTTGGTTATCCTTGACTCTTTTAGGGTGTCCTCGTTGTGGTGGAGCCATGATTTGAGGTCTAGTAGGCTCATGCTCTTCCTGGCCAATATGTGCGCCCCCGGGGGGTTATGTGAACCAGGCGTCTAGCCTTGACTGCTTGGCTTTTAGGTGGTCTCTGTAGGCCTTCTTGAGCCGCTCCAGCGCCTTCTCTACCCTCTCGGGGTTGAAGTCGTGCTCCTCGACTAGTATCTTCTTGACTTTTGCCTCGTCTGGTGGCTTGTATTGGATCTTGTAGCCAGTGTTAACCGGGGGGTTTAGGAAGTACTCGTATATCTCCTCCACGCTGGCTGGGTCCAGGCCTGCCGCCTTGATCGCCTTCACCGGGTCCCCTAGGCTCTTGACCAGGCTGAGGGCTCTCTTCGGCCCCACCCCGGGGGCGCCCTCGTTGTAGTCTGTGCCTAGTATGATCCCTATGGCTACTAGCTGCTCCCTCGTTATGCCCAGCTCCTTGAGTAGGGCGTCTAGCTCGATAACCTCAGGCTTGACCTCTACGTAGAGGTCCTTGCCCGGGACCTTCCTCCGTCCCGTTATTGCGAGGTTCCTAACCAGCCTGCTGGCCCCGAAGAGGAGGCTATCGTAGTCCTGGCTTCCCGCCGCCCACACGTCGCCCTTGCGGCTCATGTACGCCGCCTGGGCCTCACCCTCCTCCGGGGCTTGTACCCATGGTATCCCCATGGCTTCCAGGAGCCTCTTGGCCTCCTCCACCATCCCCTTATCAAGCCTTATCGCCTGCTGCGCGTACTTCCTAGCCTCCTCCACTACTCCCATGCTCCTGGCTTTCTCTAGCTTGGCCTCTGCCTCCCTCCTCCTGCGCGCCCTCTCCTCTAGCTCCCTCGCCTTGAAGCGTGGGGGTGCCCCGTCGAAGACGTATACCGGTTTGACTCCTTCCTCGGCGAGGTTTATGGTCCTGTAGAAGAGGCCGCTTAGGTGGCTCGTCACCCTGCCCTGCCTGTCCATGAGCGGGGTGCCGTCTGGCTGTCTTAT
>JALUDK010000174.1 GCA_027044005.1 Acidilobaceae archaeon
TAGACTGGTCTATGCAATGCTTATATAATACCGGTCTTGTAGAATAGGCTTGGTGGCTACGGTGGAGCTACGGAAGATGGTAAAGCTACGGACCCAGCTCGCAAAGAAGGGCACCGTGACAATGTATGTAATCACGCTCCCGAAGGACTTCGTCGAGGCTCTGGGCTGGCAGAAGGGGGACACTTTAGAAATAGTACTTGATACGGAGAAGCGGGAGATCCGGGTTAGGCGGCCCGGCTAGCTGTCCGCACCCGCTCCACAAGCTCCCTAACCTTCACATATTCACCTAATGGTCCTATACTGTATTCTTTCCCCGAGGGGGTCCTGGCGATCAAGTACTTGTCGCGGTTCCACTTGAACCGCCACCCTTCACCGTGTAGAACACGTAGTAGACGCTCTAGGCCACGAAGCAGGAGCCTAATGTCTATATCTATCTCGCCCTCGCCTTCACCTTCACCCTCGTCGATGCGATACCATACCGAGGCCGGGGGCTCGAGGGGCCTGATGCCCCTGATTATCTTGGGGCCCAGTTCTGTATAGGGATGCGGACGACTGCCCGGCTTAGGGCCGCTATGCTCTCGCTTGGGTCGTTGCTGTAGATCTTGCGTGTTACCGTCTCCAGGTACTCTATGACGTCTGGGTCGCCTATCCACTTCATTATAGTCTCCCTGGCCCTGGGCTCCATGCTCCTCACATTCCTATACTTCCACTATAGGACGGGTGATTAGAGATATTCCTTCATGGTCCTCGGGCTAGACTACCCGCTGTTTCCATATAATAGGCACTATGAGGGGTACGGCTACTACCCGGAACATCAATAAGATGCTGGAACGCGTCCTAGAAGGAGCCTGCCCTCAGCCTAGGAGCCCTGCCGCGGGTGGTGTGGCGGGCCCGGGGGGATTTGAACCCCCGACCACCGGCTTAGGAGGCCGGCGCTCTGTCCTGGCTGAGCTACGGGCCCTTGCCCTACAGGTTTCCCTGGTGTTGTAGGGCTTGGGGGCTGGTGTTTTAAGGTTTATTGTGGAGATTGGCCCGG
>JALUDK010000175.1 GCA_027044005.1 Acidilobaceae archaeon
TCCACAAGCCCCCGGAGTGGCTGGAGGGGAGGGTGTCGAACGACAAGAACGCCTTCATCGCAGGTGAGGGGGATAGCCTGCTCTTATTCCACAGGCCCCAGCTACTGGACGGGTCCTACATGCTCCTAGCCTCCCAGCTCCAGTTACCCCAGGAAGACAGCATGGTTGAGGTTAGGCCCGGGAGGAGCTGGCTAGTCATGGAGCCTGCCAGCTTCGAGGTTAAGATTGGGTGGGGGCCTCCCCCGGTTAGGGTCAGGGGCAGGGACTACCTCTTCCTCCTCCACGGTGTTGGTAGGGAGATGCAGGCCTACAGGGTCTTCGCCGCCCTCATAGAGCTGAGCCCGGGTGAGGGCCCGGTGGTTAAGGCCGTTAGCAGGAGGTATTTGATGGAGCCTAGGGAGAGTTATGAGTTGTATGGTGATAGGCCCTACACCGTGTTCCCCTGCGGCCTTGCCTCGACTAGGTGGGGTCTCCTGGTGTCGTATGGAGGCGCGGATTATGTGGTCGGCTTCGCCCTGTTGGATCTGGATGAGGTGCTGGGGGAGCTGGATAGGGGGAGGATCTACTAGTCCATGAGGGCCTGGAGGCCCTTCCCCTTGAGGCTCTCCATCTTGGTGTACTTCTCCGCCTCGTCCCTGCGGCCGGTGAACTCTAGTATCCTGGCGACCACGCCTGGGCCTATGCCGGGTATCTTGAGTAGCTCCCTTGGATCGGCGGCTATGAGGTCGTGTAGGGTCTTGTAGCCGTGGTTGTAGAGCCTCCTGGCCCTGGCCCTCCCTATCCCAGGTATGGCTACGAGTGGGAGTAGCTCCTCCTTTATGCCATGCCTTATCCTCTTCTCGAGGAGCGCGAGCCTCTCCCCGGGTGCCTGGTGGCCGAGCATCCTGGCTATCCCCGAGAGGCTCCTAGCCAGCCAGGCGGCGGTGTCTACTAGGGCCGCTACGTCGCCGGGGCCCACGTTGTACCTGGAGGCTATCTCCTCGTCCCCGACCTCGTTGATCCAGTCGTAGAGCAGGAGGGCGGTCTTGAGAACCCTCATCTCCCAGGGCCCCGTCCACTCTAGCCTGTCCACCAGCTCCGGGGCCTCGTCAAGGAGCCTGTCTAGGAGGTAGTCCTCCTCCCTCCTAGTCACGGGTAACCTAGTCATGTCGGGGAGGCTGGATATGACGTAGAGGAGGCCGAGGTCGCCTGCACCGCCTAGGCGGGGGAGGAGCCTCCTAGCCACCTCCACGCTCTCCGGGTCTAGGTAGTTCCTAGCCGCCTCGACACCCAGCAGGGTGGGGGCCAGTGTGTCGCCCTGGAGGGTGGCGAGGCCCCATGATACTAGGTCCTCCACGGCCTTGGCTATGAGGGAGCCCATCTTCCTCGTCCCCAGGCTCCTGGCGTAGAGCGTGTTAGCGTGTATCTCAACAACGCTCCTGAGCCTGGTTACGCCGGCGACGATCGTGCCCAATATGCTGTGCCTGAGCCCCCTGAGGCCACCCAGCCTGCTCTCCACGGGCTCCGGCTCCGCCAGTATATAGTCCTCCATGAGCTCCTCAACCGTGTCCCTGCCCCGGGCTATTATCACAGCCTCCCCGTAGGGGTCTAGGCCTGGCCTCCCGGCCCTGCCTGCAAGCTGCTTGTACTCCGCGACGCTTATCGGCTTCCTCATACCCTCCTCGAACCTGTAGTAGTCCTCCACCACAACCCTCCTGGCCGGGAGGTTCACGCCAGCCGCCAGGGTGGGGGTGGCGTATACCACCGCTATCCCGCCGCTCCTGAACGCGTCTTCAACGATCTGTCTCTGCCTATTCGACAGGCCCGCGTGGTGGTATGAGACCCCCCTCTCGAGTAGCCTAGCCACCTCCTCCCTGAGGGTCGAGGGGCCCTCTGTCTGCCTGAAGAGCCTAGCCGCCTCCCTGGCCTGGGCCTCATCGTAGTTTAGCCTGGACCCGTACTTAGCCGCCTTGGCCGCTAGCTGGGCTGCCCTCCTCCTGGACTGGGTGAATACTATGACCTGGCCCCCCTCCCGGGAGGAGTCTATGGCTAGGTCCACGTGGGCGTGCCCCGTCTCCTCTAGTATGCTCCTCGTGGAGCCGTCGCTATAGTGTATGGTGCCCTGGCGGTAGACGCCCTCCCTGAGGGGGACGGGCCTCCAGCTGGAGACTACCGCCTTGGCTCCGAGCCACTCCGCTATCTCCCAGGCGTTCGGTACTGTGGCGCTGAGGGCCACTATCTGGGGGTTGGATAGGCTTGTTATCCTTGCCAGGAGCGACTCAAGCACGGGGCCCCTCTTGGGCTCCCCTATGTAGTGGACCTCGTCTACAGCCAGGACGGTTATCCTCTTGTAGAGGCTGGGGTCGTTCCTTAGCATGGAGTCCAGCTTCTCGTATGTAGTAATGACTATATCCGCCCTTGGGGCGCCCTCAGCGTAGTCCCCTATGGACACCCTGACCCTGTAGCCTAGCTTCTCGAGTACCTTGAATTGCCTGTACTTCTCCTGGGCTATACTTCTCAGGGGGACGGTGTAGAAGCCTATCCCGCCGGAGAGGTTGTTTGCCAGCGCAGCCATGGCTATGAATGTCTTGCCCGAGGCGGTGGGGGTGGCGAGTAGTATGCTCTCCCCGGCCTCGACACCGGTCCTCAGGGCCTCCTCCTGTGGGGGGTAGAGGGCCCTGTAGCCTAGCAGCTCCATGAGCCTCCTGGTAGCCCTGGTTGGCATGTCCCCTGCTCCTCACGTCGCCTTGTAGCAGTCCGTCCTCAGCTCGTATATGAGTCCCTCCTGGTGGAGCCTCCTTATCGCCTCCTTCACCTTCTCCTCCGAGACGTTGTGCGCCTCCTTGATCATGGCGGTGATCTCCTGCATCTTCGCGCACCTCTTGCCGCCCGCCTCTGTTATCTTCTTGATCGTATCCACCACGAGGCTCATCACCCTCCTCGTGTGGAGGCTGGCTCCTGTAGTGATTATGCTGACGTCTATCGTCCCGGTCTCTATGTCTAGGCCCACGCTCTCGAGGAAGGCTATGGTTATCCTTATCGCCTCCTCCGCGTCATCCTCCCCAACCTCATCCTTGAGGGCCATCTTAGCGTGGGCCTCCGACAGCCTGACTATCGCCTCCAGCTGCCTGGCGGTTATGGGTATAGCGGTCTGTTGCCCCTCCTGGCCGGCTAGGGCCGAGCTCCTCATCTCGACGAAGAAGTCCTCTATGAGCCTCTTGGCCTGGGGGCTGAGCTTGGGCCTGATATACCTCCTAGCGTAGATCACGTACTTCTTGAGGAGCTGGGGGTCCACCTCGGGCTTGAACTTCTCAATGTTGCTGTGGGCCTCTAGTATGTACCTGGCCAGCTCCCTGTCCCTCTGCATGTTGATCACGTCCCTAACCACGAATATCAGGTCGAACCTCGAGAGTATCGTTGGGGGCAGGTTTATGTTGTCCACGAAGCTCTTGGAGGGGTCGTAGAGCCCATACTTTGGGTTCCCAGCAGCCAGCACACTAGCCCTAGCGTTCAGCCTCGCGACTATCCCAGCCTTGCTTATGCTAATCTGTTGCTGCTCCATGGCCTCGTGTATAGCGACACGGTCGTCCGACTTCATCTTGTCGATCTCATCTATAATAGCGACTCCCCCGTCGGCCAGGACCAGGGCCCCGGCTTCCAGGTAGAACTCCCCCGTCTTGTTGTCCCTGACCACCGCGGCGGTGAGCCCGGCGGCGGTGGAGCCCTTGCCGCTGGTCAGCACGGCCCTCGGGGCTATCCTCGCTGCCGATTGTAGTAGCTGGCTCTTGGCGACTCCAGGGTCTCCTATGAAGAGCACGTGTATGTCTCCCCTTATCCTCGTGCCGTCTGGCATGGTCTTTGGGACACCGCTGAAGAGGAGGAGGGCTATCGCCTCCTTGAGGTCCCAGTGGCCGTATATGCTTGGTGCTATGCTGGCTATGATCTTCTCCCTGACCCAGGGGTCTCTGGCTAGCTCCCTGATCCTCTCCTCGTCCTCCCTGGTTATGCTGACCTCCTCGAGGACCTTCTCCGATATCCTGACGCTGTTGGCCTCTATATACATCTCGTAGAGGGGGCTCCTGTCGCTCTGCTGCTCCAGCCTGGGTATGCCGACTATTGTGACCCTGTCCCCGGGCCTGGCTATGTCGACTAGGTCCTCGGTTAGGTGGACCTCTATGCTCCTCGGCATCTGCCCACCGGGCACATCCTCTGGCCTCTCCTGCACTACGACCTTCTGCCAGTCTATGTACTTGGACTTCTCCTTGACTAGTATGAACTTCCCGCCGCCTTCCCCGCACACGGGGCATATGGATGGCTTCTCTATCTTCTCCCCTATCTGCTCGTCCTCGCCCTGGGGCCACTCGAACTCTGCCCCGCACTTCTCGTGCCTGAAGACCGCCTTGATCATCCTGCTCCTGAGGGGGTGCATCCTGGTTATGATCCCATC
>JALUDK010000176.1 GCA_027044005.1 Acidilobaceae archaeon
ATATGACTGTTGCTGAAGCTGTTTTCAGGGTCGAGAATGCTAGTATCGACTCTATATCCTCATGTGTAGCCTCATCCGCCGGCGTCTTGGCTAGGTGTACGTGGGCCAATTATACTAGCCAGGGCGAATGGGTGCTGTTTAGGGCTGGTATTCCTGTTGAGGTCCTTGCCGCGGCCTATGGAAACCACACTAGGGAGATAGTGGTGCATGCAAACTTTACGATGAGTAATGGCGTGCTCCTGGTCTCTAGGATACCGGTTTACGTGGCGTGGAGGGAGCCTAGTATTAGCCTCGATAATGGTACATTGAGCATAGTCAACCCCCTACCCTTCCACCTTCGTGTGGAGGCTAATGTTACACTATACCGTAGCACCTGGCCAATCATGGAGCCTCCTAGGAGTGTTAGCTTAGAGGCGGTGGTTGACCCCTTCCAGGTGTATAATGCTAGTGTGGGTAGCGGGTACAGGTATGCTAGGGCGTGGGTGGTGTATGTGGTGGAGGAGGCTGGGGTGAGTGGTGAGGTGGTGTTGAAGGATGCGGGGTAGGCTCATGCCCCTCCTCCCCCTGGCCTCCTCTCTCCTTATCTTGATTGTAGTAGTGTCTCCCCTCTACGTGTTTGAGGGTACAACGTCTGGCAGGGTTGGGCTGGCGAGCTACAAGGTCAGGGTGCTGGGTGTTGATGTTAGGGTTGACCCCCTGGAGAGGCCGAGGCCCCTGGTTCTGGCGATCCTAGTCGCCCCCATCCAGGTTGCCCTGATACTCCTCCTGCTCCCCTTCAGGCCGAGGCTGGCTAGGAGGCTCCTTGTTGGGGCCTCGTACAACCTCGTGTTATCCGCATCCCTGGCCTGGGCGCTGATTGGGAGGCTTGTCTCCGATGTTGTAGGCAAGCTCCTGGCTAGGGAGGTGGTGGGTACTAATATGGGGTATATAGTCCTGGGGCCGACCCGTATGGAGCCCACGCTGGTTGGTAGGCTATGGCCCCTCCTTCTGGGGGCTAGCATGCTGCTGGCGGCGGCGTATATAGTGTACGAGGGGGAGAGTGGCGAGGGTAAATAGGCGTGGGGGCGCCTATGGCCCCTGGGGGCCGGTGAGGTGTACTCCCGACTATGAGAGGGTGATTGGAAGGCATTTGCCCGAGGCCCCCGACACGCATATATAACTCTAGCCGATATATCGGGCTTGGTGGCGCCCGTGGCGATCCACAGTTTCAAGTCAAGGGTGTATTGGAGCGATACAGATGCCGCCAGGATAGCGCACTTCTCCAGCATATTCAGGTTCTGCGAGATGGCGGAGGAGAGCCTCTTCAACGAGAAGCTGGGGTGGAGGTGGAGCCCGGGAGCGGGGGTTATGATGCCCCGTGTTAGGGCTGAGTGCGACTTCCACAAGCCCCTCCACGTCCACGACGAGTTCAGGGTCGATATAGTCGACATACTGATAGGGGAGAAGAGTATAACCTACAAGCTGGAGGTGCACAATGAGACCCGGGGCTACAAGGCGGCTACCTGTAGCCTGGTAACGGTAGCCGTGGACCCGGAGACGATAAGGCCCATACCGGTCCCCCAGGACCTGAGGAGGAGGCTCCTGGAGCTGGGGGCCAGGGAGAAGGGCCAAGCATAGCCTAATAGCCCCCACACCATAGTAACGCCATGGTGGCACGTGTGGGGATAGGCGGCTACCCAGAGGAGGTCTCCCACTTCCTGAGGAGCCATGGGCTGGAGGTTGGCGACAGGGTAAAGCTACGCCTAGACTCCGGCCTAGTGCTAGAGGGCGTCGTTATGCCTAGGTACAGCCCGAGCACCAGGCCGGTGCTCGTACTTAAGCTTAGGAACGGGTACAATGTTGGAGTCCGGATCCAGGAGATCCGTAGCGTGGATAAGGTGGAGAGGGTCACCCAGGAGAGCCCCGGAGCCCCCGTGCCCCTGGTCGAGGAGCTAAGCATAGCCGAGGATAGGAGGGTCGCGCTGATAGGCACCGGGGGTACCATAGCCAGCAGGGTGGACTATGAGACCGGCGCGGTCAAGCCCAGCCTCAGCCAGGAGGAGCTGGTCCTCAGCGTCCCCGAGGCGTTCCAGTACGCTAGGATAGACGTGGAGGAGCTATACTCGATCCTAAGCGAGGACATGAAACCTGGCATGTGGGCTAGGATAGCGGAGGAAGCTGCTAGGAAGCTCGAGTCAGGGTACGACGGGGTGGTTATAGCCCACGGAACCGACACCATGGGGTACACGGCAGCGGCCCTAAGCTTCGCGTTCCACAAGGGCCTTCCAGGGCCGATAGCCCTCACCGGGGCGCAGAGGAGCAGCGATAGGCCGAGTAGTGACGCTGCCTTCAACCTAACCGCAGCCGTGTTAGTTGCATCGAGGGCCCCATTCGCCGAGGTTACGGTGGTCATGCACGGAGAGACCGGGGACAGCTATGCCCTGGCCCATAGGGGGGTGAGGGTGAGGAAGATGCATACCAGTAGGAGGGATGCCTTCCAGAGTATAAACGCCCTCCCCCTGGCCAAGGTGTATCCCCAAGATGGGAGGATAGAGGTTATAGACCCCAGCCACAGGCCCCGGGGAGGCGCGCTGATACTTGAGAATGGATTCGATGAGAGGGTGGCCCTGGTGAAGCACTTCCCCGGCGCCACAGGCGAGATAATAGAGATGCTCCTAGACAGGGGGTTCCATGGGATAGTTGTTGAGGGCACAGGCTTCGGCCATATCGCTAGCGACGCTATAGGCGCTGTTAGGAGGGCCACCGAGATGGGCGTCCCGGTCGTTATCACAAGCCAGACCCTCTTCGGCAGGGTGAACCTAAACGTGTATAGCAACGGAAGGCGCCTCCTGGAGGCTGGGGCTATACCGGTGGAGGACATGCTCCCGGAGACCGCCTACGCCAAGCTATCATGGGTCCTAGCCCGCACCCGAGACCTGGGCGAGGTCAGGAGGCTTATGACGATGAGCCTAGCAGGGGAGATCAGCCAGAGGCATAATCTCAGGCTATACCCGAGGTGGAGGCACAATGCCTGAGCTAGACTATCGGGCCCTAGGCCTCAAGGTAGGCCTCGAGATCCACCAGCAGCTAGCCACCAGGGAGAAGCTGTTCTGCTCCTGCCCAGCCGAGCTGGGCGAGGAGGAGCACGATGAGTTTGAGAGGAGGCTGAGGCCCACGAGGAGCGAGCTCGGTGATGTAGATGTCGCCGCCCTCTTCGAGTGGAGGAGGGGGAGGAGCTACCTCTACGAGGCGCCCACAATGCATAGCTGCCTCGTGGAAGCGGACGAGGAGCCACCCCACCCGATTAATAGAGATGCTGTGGCTATAGCCCTAGCTATAGCACTCGCAGCCGGCTCCTGGATACCGGGCGAGGTCTACGTTATGAGGAAGGTTGTGATTGATGGGAGCAACACGAGCGGCTTCCAGAGGACTGCTATAGTAGCGCTGGGCGGCGAGGTTAACGCCGCAGGTAAGAGGGTTCCTATAGAGACGATCGTTGTCGAGGAGGATGCATCTAGGAAGATAGGCGAAGAGGGTAGGAGGGTCAGGTATAGGCTGGACAGGCTCGGGATACCGCTCATAGAGATCGCCACCGGCCCCGTGATAGAGACACCCGAGGAGGCTAGGGAGGTAGCCCTAGCAATAGGCAGGCTCCTCCGCCTGACCGGTAGGGTTAGGCGCGGCCTAGGCACGATCAGGCAGGACCTCAACGTGAGTATCAGGGGAGGGGCGAAGACGGAGATTAAGGGGGTGCAGAGGCTAGACCTGATACCAAAGGCTGTGCACTACGAGGTGCTCAGGCAGGTCAGGCTCCTCGAGATAAGGGACGAGCTCAGGGCCCGGGGTGTGAGTAGGGATGATGTGCTCTCCTCGCAGCCAGTCGATGTAACCGAGCTGTTCAGGTCGACCAAGAGTAAGGTGGTAAAGAGGAGCCTAGGCAGGGGCGGGAGAGTACTAGCCCTGAGGCTCCCCCAGTTCAAGGGCCTCCTAGGGAGAGAGCTGATGCCAGGGAGGAGGTTTGGCACCGAGCTGGCTGACTATGCGAGGTTCTGGGCTGGAGTGGGCGGCCTCTTCCACAGCGACGAGCTGCCAAAGTACGGTATAACGGGCGAGGAGGTCGATGCAGTCTACAATGCGCTAGGCGCCGACCCTGGTAGGGATGCATTCGTGCTCGTGGCTGATGAGGAGGAGAAGGCCATGAGGGCCCTCGAGGTGGTTAAAGAGAGGGCTGCAAAGGCGCTGGAGGGTGTCCCGGAGGAGACTAGGGCTGCTAACCCTGACGGGACCACCAGGTTCCTCAGGCCCAGGCCAGGCAGCGCCAGGATGTACCCCGAGACCGATATACCCCCACTGGAGGTTGACGAGGAACTGGTTAGGATGGCGGAGGAGATCAAGCCTGAGCCTGTTGAGGCTAAGATGAGGCGGCTCGTGGAGGAGTACG
>JALUDK010000177.1 GCA_027044005.1 Acidilobaceae archaeon
CACGGCTTAAGCTTTAACGCCGCCTCCTCCACCTCGTCCCTATACTCAGATAGAAGCTTATCGACAGCAGCACCCACCTCACCCTTAACGGCGCTGGCTAGGCGGTCTAGGATCTCCTCCACCTCCGGGGACCCGGTGTAGGCGTAGTACTTGTCCCTAGCCCTGTACTTGAGGACCTTCCCCACCCTGGTGAGCTCCACCAGGCCAGCATCCTTGAGGACGGCCAGGTGGTACCTTATAGCGTTGGGGGTCTTCACTATACCCTTCTCCCTGAGGGCCTCTACTATCTCCATGACACTCATCGGCCTCTCCTCGAGCATCTCGAGGATCATGATCCTCAGCTCGTCGCTGAGGGCCTTGACCTCCTCCAGCCTCACGGGCAGGATCCTCCTAGTCTCCAACCCTTACCAGCCCCTCCCTAGGCCTCCACTTCTTCAACGTGAGGGCCCACGTAGTCACGGAGACGCTGCTCATCGCCATGGCCAGGCCGGCCATCTCGGGCTTAAGCATTATACCCATGCTACCGTAGAGGGCCCCCGCTGCTACAGGTATAAGGGCAACGTTATAAATGAAAGCCCAGAAGAGGTTCTCCATCGCCTTCCTCCTCACCGCGGATACTAGGTCTAGCAGGGTGACCACGCTCCTGAGGCCGCCCCTGAGTATCACCACGTCGCCCGCCTCCTTCGCTATGTCAGTCCCCGAGCCCATTGCCACGCCGACGTCAGCCTGGGACAGGGCTATGGCGTCATTAATCCCATCCCCGACCATGACCACTACATCACCTCTCCTCTGCATCTCCCTGATGATCTCAGCCTTCTCCTCCGGCGTGACCCTGGCCCTATACTCTATCCCCAGCCTGGAGGCTATCGCCCCCGCAGTCTCCTCGTGGTCCCCAGTCAGCATGACTACCCTCAAGCCCCTCTCCTTGAGGCCCCTGACAACATCCTCAGCCTCGGGCCTCAGCTCATCACCTATAGCCAGCAACCCGGCCAGCACGCCGTCAACAGCGACGTAGACAACGGTGTACCCCATACCCCTCAGCCTAGAGGCCTCGCCCCTAAGCCCGCCAACGCTAACCCCTATACCAGCCTCCATAAGCTTCTCACTACCAACAGCAACACTCCTGCCAGAAACCACAGCCAGCACGCCCATCCCGGTGAAGCTATCGAAAGACTCCGGCTCGCCAACACTCAACCCCCTGCCGCGGGCGGCCTCAACTATAGCCTGGGCCAGGGGGTGCTCGCTCCTAGACTCCGCAGCCGCTGCCAGTGCCAGGACCTCGTCTTCGCCGAAGCCGTTGGCCGCTACAATCCTCCTCAGCCTGGGCCTGCCCTCGGTTAGGGTCCCAGTCTTGTCCAGGGCAGCCACGGTGGCCTTGGGCAGCTTATCAACCACCTGCGGGTCCTTGATGAGTATCCCGAGCTGGGCGGCCCTGCCGAAGCCGGTTACTATAGCCATGGGGGTGGCCAGCCCCAGGGCGCAGGGGCATGCGACTACCAGAACGGCCACGGTGAACAGTATGGCCTGCCACAGCGGGGCCCCCGCCACCAGGCTCCAGTAGGCCAGCGTGGCCAGGGCTACCCCTATCACTATCCAGGTGAACACCCCGGCTACCCTGTCAACCATCGCCTGGATCCTAGGCTTCGAGGCCTGGGCTGTCCTCACCAGCTTTATCATCTGTCCAAGGAAGGTGTCCCACCCGACCCTAGTGGTCGATACGAGCAGGGAGCCCCTGAGTAGCGTCGTCCCAGCCACCACGGGGTCCCCGGGCTTCTTCTCCACCGGCTCCGGCTCACCGGTGAGCATCGACTCATCCACATACCCCCGTCCGCTCTTAACGACCCCATCAACAGGTATCCTCTCCCCGGGCTTCACAAGGACCTCGTCCTTGACCCTAACCATGCTTATATCGACAACCTCCTCCTTGCCGCCCCTCACGACCCTGGCCTTCCGTGGCTGGAGCTCTATGAGCCTCCTGATCGCCTCCCCCGTCCTGGCCTTCATCTTGGCCTCAAGGTACTTGCCCAGGAGTATGAAGCTCATCACCGCGGCCCCGGCCTCGTAGAAGACGTGGCCCTCTAGGAGGCCCAGGGTTATGGCTATGGATGAGAGGTAGGCTGAGTAGGTTCCCAGGATTACTAGGGAGTCCATGTTTGGCCTCCCGTTGAGGAGGGCCCTGACCCCGGGCTTGAGGAACTTGATGGACCCGGCTATCATAGCTGGGGTTGCTAGTATTAGTCCTGCGAGCTCCATGGGGACTCGGGCCCCCAGGCTGGTATACTGGAGTAGGAGGAGGATGATTGTGGGCGGCATGGCTATTGCCAGCAGCCTCTTTAGGGTCCTGTACTCCCTCTCCGCCAGCCTGGCGGTGGGGTCCTCGACGTCCGCCCCCGTCCTCTCCTCCAGGACCTTGAGGCCCAGGGCCTCTATGGCCTCCCTTATCCTAGCTGGGCTCGTTATGAGGGGGTTGTATACGACCCTCACCGTGCCCAGGGCGCTGTTTGAGTGTACCAGGAAGACTCCATCCATTGCTGATAGCTTGGACTCGACCCACTTGTCGTCCTCCGCGGACGAGAGCCCCTCCACGGTGTAGACTGCCTCCTCCTTGTAGACGTCGTATCCGGCCTTGCGTATCGCCTCTATTATCCTCTTGGGCGGCACCTTTGCTGGGTCGTAGACTATCTTTGCATCCTCCGTGGCCAGGGAGACCTGTGCCTCCGCCCCTAGCTTCTCAAGCTCCTTCTGTATTGTGAGGGCGCAGTTGGCGCAGTGCATTCCAACGATCTTGACTATCTCCTCCCTCTTGTGGCTCATCCTGAGCCCTGTCTTCTGCTGCATCCCTGTGCCTCCCCCTTAGGAACAGCACCATCCCGTATTAAAAAATTTTTTGTATAAATACTTGGCGGGGCCTAGCCTTATTACCTCCCACCCCACAGATACTATCCAATGCAAAGGACCAGACCTTATGGAGGGAGAACCATGCAAAGGAGTCGTGGACTCTCAACCACCCAGATAGTCGGCATAGTAGTCGTAATAGTAATCATACTAGCAGCCGCAGCACTAATGATGCGGGGCGGCGAGGAGCAGGCAACCCAGACAGGAGAGACGACACAGGCAGGACAAACCCAGGAGCAGACCCAGCAAGAGACCAAGACACAGACCCAGACAGAAGCACAGGCAGGGGAGAAGGTGAAGATAGTATTCGCATCCACCCAGCTAGCCCCGGTAGAGGAGGCAGCCTTCGTCAAGAACCAGCTACTCCCACCCTTCACCGAGGAAACCGGCATAGAAGTCGAGTTCGTCCCCATATCCTACGAGGACCTATCAACTAAGCTCGAGGGAGAGATCAAGGCAGGGAAGGTAACGATAGACGTGATAGGGGACCTCCACGGAGGCCTAGACTACTTCGCCAGCAAGGGCTGGCTCATGGACCTCAGCCAGTTCGGGGCACTCCCAGGCAGGAGCTTCCCCAAGATACTCGAGGACTACAGCAACCTATACGGGATCAAGGCATACGTACCATGGATGACTGCAACCTACGTCTTCGTGGTAAACAAGGAGGCATTCAACTACCTGCCACCAGGCCTAACCCAGGAGGACGTGATGAAGGGCACAGACAAGTGGACATACCAGGCCCTGCTAGACTGGGCCAAGAATATAGAGGAGGCAACGGGTAAGAAGGCCCTAGGCTTCCCAGCCGGCCCCAAGGGCCTGTTCCACAGGTTCCTCCACGGCTACCTATACCCAAGCTTCACCGGTGCTCAGGTGAAGAACTTCGACAGCCAGGACGCAGTAGCTATGTGGCAGTACCTGACAGAGCTGTGGAAGTACGTGAACCCAGCCAGCACAACCTGGGACGCTATGGCGGACCCACTACTAAGGGGAGACGTGCTAATAGCCTGGGACCACACCGCAAGGATAAAGTCGGCCATAACAACTGAGCCCGACAAGTTCGTAGTAGTCCCGGCGCCAGCCGGCCCCAAGGGCAGGGGCTACATACTGGTCATAGCAGGCCTAGCCATACCCAAGGGAGCACCACACCCCGAGGCGGCGTGGAAGCTGATAGAGTACCTCACAAGGCCTGAGACCCAGGTCATGGTGCTCAAGAACGTGGGCTTCTTCCCCAGCGTCAACGAGGCGTCGGGCAAGATAACAGAGGGGCCGCTCAAGGTCCTCGCAGACGGCGTGGCAAACCAGCTGAACGCCCCAGATAGCATAGTGGCGCTCATACCAAGCCTAGGCGCCAAGGGAGGAGAATTCTCCCAAACCTACCGTACAGCCTTCGAGCTGATAGTACTAGAGGGCAAGAGCCCCAGCGAGGTACTGCCACAGCTAGCCAAGCAGCTTAACAGGCTCTTCGAGGAGACGGGGGCCAAGCTGCCGCCTCCAGACTCCCAGTAACCCCCACCTCTTTTTACCC
>JALUDK010000178.1 GCA_027044005.1 Acidilobaceae archaeon
TATGGTTCGAGGCGTGAAGCTCTCCTCATTAAAGCCCTTCTTCATTGCCATAAGCGGGTGGAAGTCTCCTATAACCTTGTACTCGTCATAGTTATCGCTACAGGGTAGCACTAGGGGCTTCCTGCCGGACCATAACTCCAAGATAGCCTCTCCAACCTCAGTTTTCCCGGTACCTGGGGGGCCCTCGAATAGGACCGGCCTGCCGTTCATGAAGGCTGCGAAGGTGAGGGCTACGACCCTCTCATCTACTATCAGCTTGAATCTCTCCTCAAGGATGCGCGTTGCCTCCTTTGGATCCCTGACAGGCTTCCCATCCCCAACAAGGTCCAGGTAGGTCTGGTATACTTTCTCTACTATCGGGTCTCTACCCTCCATGTGGTTCCCCGCGCCCTGTAGCCGTGTGTATGAGCCGTCGCATCCTAGTGGCTATAAGTCTTAGACTATCCTCTTGGAGCCAAGCCAGGCCCCAGGTTCGTACAGCTCCCCATCGATCTCGTAATAGTCTATGCTATAACATATGTCGCGGAAAGCGCACCTGGAGCATTTACGCTCGCTCCTCAGCGCGGCGGGGACTATCCCATGCTTCTTGACTAGCACTATCTCATCTATAACGTCCACAAGGGAGCCTACCAGGTCCTCGTTAACCCTGACAATCCTAACCCCATCACGGTAGTGTATCTCCAGCACGGCATCCCTCACGGAGCCCCTAGAGAGTATTAAGGTATATGCAGTGGCCTGGAGTACGTCACTAATCCAGGCCCCCCTCCTAGGGCTTTTGCCGCTCTTCCTCTCGACAACTCTAAGCCTGCCCTCCTCTATGGAATAACTGTCAGGCCTTCCCCTAAGCCTTACGCCTCCCAGCGTGGCCTCGTTGACCTCTTCAACCCTCATCCCGGATAGTCTATCGGGGATCGACTTGACTATGTGGAACAGTGTACCAAGGAGGAGGCGTAGCCTCTCCCTCAGATCCCTCTCCCTGCCGAGGTTTAATGTGAAGAAGTATAGGCGGGGGCAGTAGGTGTACTGGTG
>JALUDK010000179.1 GCA_027044005.1 Acidilobaceae archaeon
GAAGGAGAACCTGCCTAGCCTGACCTCGTGGTCGTCCCTGGACACCCTGCCGAGGAATCCCTTCTTCTCCACGTAGTAGCGTAGTATCGCCTCGACACTGACATCCTCCACGTGGCTCGGGCTCATCAGCACTGCAACCTGCTGGCCCCTCCTAGTGTAGGAGACCCTGAACTCCACGATGTCGGGTATCACCTGTACTATCTTCTCCCTGTCCCGGGGCGAGTAGCGGCGTAGCATATCCCTTTCGACCAGCGGCTTAACTCTATCCATGTCGTCTATCGCCATCTTGAGCACGTAGACGCTGTCGCTCTCCTCCTGGCCCAGGCCCCTATACCCGTGCTCCTGGAGTATCTCCGCTATGGTTGAGGCGACGACCTCGTCGAAGTCCTTAAGTAGGCGCTCGAACTCCATAGCCTCGCTAACCATCTCAATGCCCTTCTCTGCAACCTCCTTAGCCTTCTTGAGGAAATCCTTGAACGCGGGCATTAAACCACCCCCAGCGCCGCCATTATATCAATTAATCTATACTTCTTTATATAGATGACTCCTAGGACTATATAAGCCGCTGCATGCAGGTATCCCTAGTGCACCCTCTGGGGATGGGGAGGCGCTGTCCCACCACGACCCCCAGGGGATGAGTGGCCAAGGCGGGGTTTACCGACCCCAAAATTAAGCATACACAGCCCCACTATCCCTGGGGGCTGTGAGGAGGATAGCGGACTAGAGGTGGAGTGGTGCCTGGGGATCAACCGTCCGAGCCCCCATAGGAGGGGTGGGAGCTTATGGAGGGTCCCAGAGTAGCGATCATAGGTACTGGCCAGATGGGCTCCGCAGCCGCTAGGAGGCTAGCGGAGCTGGGGTATAGTATTATCCTCTGGAATAGGACCCGTGGCAAGGCGGAGAGGCTAGCCTCTAGTATAGGAGCTAGGGTTGCCTCCACCATTGAGGAAGCCGTGGGCTACTCCGAGTACGGGCTTGTCTTCCTCCTCGATGACGACTCCTTAGCATGGCTAGCCGCCACGCTACCGAGGAGCGATGGCCTGGTGCTGGTTAACCACTCCACCAACACGCCTAGGATGAGCGTAGCCGCCGCTAGGAGGCTCGATGGCCTTGGCGTATGCTATGTGGAGGCTCCAGTGATCGGGGGGCCAAGTGCCCTGGAGGAGGGCAAGGCTAAGGTACTTGTCGCTGGGGAGGATAGGTGCATCAGGAGGGCGGTGGGCCTCCTCAAGGACCTTGCAGGAAGTATAGTCGAGACCGGCCCCCTGGGCTCAGCTATGGCGGCAAAACTGGCCTATAACATGGTCATCATGACTAGCCTAGCGGTTCTAGGCGAGGCGGTGCTACTAGCAGAGAGCCACGGGGTCGGGCTAGGCCTCCTCGGGGAGGTTCTAAAGGAGACCCCGCTGGAGGGACTCTCCAAGTATCTAGCTAGGGTTGCTGGCGTGGAGGACCCGGGAGGGGCTAGGATGCATATAGCTGCTAAGGACCTGGAGCATGCCGGGAGGGCACTCTACGACTCCGGCATCCCAGGCCCAGTCTCGGCTGCTGCTGGCAACTTGTATAGGATGGGGCTTGTGGGTGGCTGTGGCGGGTACTATTATGGGGCTACCTCTAGGATCCTCAGGGGTTGCAGGCAGGAGGAGTAGCTAGTTGGTAGCCGGGCGGGGATTCGAACCCCGGTCACGGGGGCCAGAGCCCCGCATCCTTGGCCGCTAGACGACCCGGCTACCCGGTTATTGCCTTGGATCGCTGTGGGGGCTATATTAGCCTTTACCCGGGTTAAGGGCGTCCAACCTTAATATAGCCGCTGGCCTCCCTTGGGGGCTAGCCGTGGAGGCTGACCCTCGGTGGGCTATAGGTATCCTAGCCTCCCCGTGGTTGGCGTTGGGGCGCTCGTCTATCGTGGTGGCAGGGTTCTCCTGGTTAAGAGGGCTAATGAGCCTGGGGCTGGGTTGTGGAGCCTGCCTGGCGGCGTGGTTAAGCTGGGGGAGCCCCTGCTGAGAGCCGCTGTCCGGGAGTTGGAGGAGGAGACAGGGGTCAGGGGTAGGCCTCTTGGCGTTGTTAACATTGATGAGGCTGTGGTTGTCGATGATGGGGGCAGGATTAGGTATAACTACGTCCTGGTTACTGTGCTGGTCGAGTACCTTGAGGGGGAGCCTAGGCCTATGAGCGACGCCGTGGATGCAGGATTCTTCACTGTCAGAGAGGCCCTCAGCATGGATCTTACCGAGTCTACCCGTGGCTTGTTTGGTAAAATAAGTAGGGGCGAGGTTTGCATCGACAGGCCCCTACAGCCAGTCACGTATAGGCCCCGGTACTAGCCGTACTTGAAGCCTAGTGCGAACGCCGCTAGGAAGGAGGATGCGAAGGGTACATTGGCTATTATGTGGGCCTTGAGGCTCTCCCCTGTCGCCTCTACTACCCCCATGGCCTCCTCAACGCTGGCCACCAAGGCGTCGTAGTTGACGTTTATGATCCCCTTGTACTCTAGTAGTAGGAGACCGCCAGTCATCACGCCTAGCACTAGTAGGGCCAGTTTGAGTAGCTTCTTGGCAGCGTAGCCGGAGGCGAAGCCTAGGAGTGCGCCTCCGCTGACCTGGAATAGTAGTGCCGTCATAATGTCTTCCGCCAGTCCTGTCACCCCTCCTGGTTATGGTGGTATAGGGATACCCCCCTTGGTACGATATAAGGATGCGTGTATACGTTTAAAAAGCCGGGGGCTATATGGCTCTGACCTTCAACGCGACATCAATCATACTCCTCGGCCTATCATCCTTGTGGAGGGTCATTGATTCCATTATCAGCTTCCTAAGGCCTCCGGTGATTGAGTGTATCTCGTTGCCCAGGCATCCCTTGAAGTCCCTGTTTATCCTACCCATTATCCTGTCTGGCCTGCTCCTCCCCAGCTCCTTGTAGACGTTCTCGTAGAGCCTCCTTGACTGGCTGTCTAGGTCCACATCTAGGTTGATCTCGTAGAGCCTTGATAGTATCGCCGCGTTCATGGCCCTCACGCAGAGCGGGGGCTTGCCCTCGTGGATTGTTATGAGTATCGTGGAGTAGCTGAACACGTCGTACCTGGGATCCGGCCTGCCGGTGGGGTCGATTAGCTGGTGGGGGTCTATGAAGGAGAGGTCTCCAGGGTTTATGTACTTTAGTGTCGTCTGGGGGTGGGGTATGTAGTTCATGAAGTCGGCTACATATGCGTGGACCTCCCCCTCCTTCTCCCCCAGTAGTATGTTCTGGGGCTTCAGGTTGAAGTGTCCTATGCCCACGGTGTGGGCTAGGGCTAGGGCTCCTGCTATCTCCCTTATCAGCGTGTTCATATTGTAGTTGTCTAGCCTCCTCAGCAGGGCTAGGTTGCCCAGCATCTTCACGGTTGCCACGGCCACCTTTGAGGCTCCGTTAGCTACGAAAATTACCGGAAACTAGGGTTACTGGGACTATGTTCTCCCTGTACCTCACCATGGACTTTGCCAGGGTCTCATTGTAGTTCCTAGCCCTAAGCCCCCTGTAGAGTAGGAGCTCGTTCACATACCTAAGCTTCATAGTTATGGAGGCGCTCTGGACCAGCCTGAAGTCTGTCTCCGCGACGACCGCCATCACATCGTCAGGGTAGCGTGGGGTCTTGACTATCAGCTTAGTCCCAGCCAGGTCCTCGGCCTCGTAGGTGGTGCTGAAGGGGCCGCCCCCGACCTTGTCACCCAACTTTATGCCGAGGGCCAGGTTGACCACCGGGGCTGCCTGGGGCTGTCCGCCCCCCTCCTGCCTGGCCTCTGCCTCCTCAACGTCCTGGGTGGGATCTATTATCACCTCCCTGAAGAAGCCTACGGTATCCTCATCCATGGCACCAGTGTTTAGAGAGAATATCTCTACTATACACTTGTCCTTATAGTCCTCTAGGTATGTAAGCGCGTCCCTCCCATAGAGGGTCTCTGAACCCCTCTCTAGTATAGCGGCCGCGACTATGCCGTTGTAGATGAAGATGGTGGCCCTGAACTTGGGCGTGTCCAGCTTGAGCATGCCTATAGCGTCTCCCACATACTCCATAGCCTTCTCCAGCACGCTAGGCAGGTTGCAGTCGCCCCTTATACTGGCCTGGTAGGAGGAGTAAAGTATCAGCTTCGTCTGGACAAGGGGATCAGCCAGCCTGGCGCTCGCCTCATCTATCTTCTTGGTGAACTTGATTGCTGGCATTGACTAACCCTCACTGCCCCACAACCATATACCGGCTACTGCAGTTTTATATTCTTACCCGGACGCCCTTGAGGTGCACCTGTATAATGCGTTTAGGTTAGTAGGCCCCAGGGGACCCGGTAAAAAGGGTATCGCGCCTAGGATCAGCATTCTAGGTAGTCAGGGAGCCACTCGTTCTCGT
>JALUDK010000180.1 GCA_027044005.1 Acidilobaceae archaeon
GCCCTCGGGTTCAGGCCAGCAACGTTTACCTCCTCCACCTTGAATGCTATGATGTAGGTGTACTCTACCTGTGCATGCCTACCGGGGTAGCATGCTACTGGCAGGAGGCACCTAGCGCCGGGGTCTGTGAAGTAGCCGCGGCCTACCACGATAGTCGGCATATAGTTCATGTAGATGTTGTCAACCATAACAGTGGCGCCAGACCTACTATGGACTAGGAGAAGCAGCTCGATGCTAGTTGCCGATCCGCTTACCCTGGCCACGCCAGTGGATATGCTAACCCAGCCGCCGAGGCCAGGGTTTAGGCCAACCGCTGGTGACGGCACTACCGCCACGCCGGGGCCTTTAACCCTGGTTATGTTATATTCGATGACCAGAACACCCTGGTAGCCGGGTAGCCTGGCCTCAACCCTATCCAGCGTGGCTGGCAGGCCCGGGCTAACCTCTGCATGGACCATAGGTAGCTCGTCAAGGCCTATTACCCTCACATAGCCCCCGGTAACTAGCCCGAGGGAGCTTATTGCGACAGGGTGCAGGCCCCTATTCACTACCTCAACCTCCACGCTACCCCCCGCTTCAACAGGGAATAGGTAGAGGCCCGCGAGTGGACTACGGGGCCCAATAGTGTAGCTGGCACCCCCGATAGTAACGGTGATGACGCCCACAGGCAGGGGGAGACCGGCGGAGTGGAGAAGGCCTAGCGCCGCGCCGCCTCCCAGGGGATCTGTAAGCTCCAAAACAACATACCCCGCCCCAGAGGGGCTTACTGTGAACCTAGCCCTACCGCCAGGAAAGAGGGGATAGCTGAGCCCGCCCAGCCCCAGGTCTACACGGGAAACCACACTAGGATCGAGTAGAGCAACGCCACCCGGGGTATAGGCAAGGGTGTAACCCTGGGGCACCTCCACACTATAGAATCGTAGCGACCCGACCCTTGACTCGCACCCATCCACTCCAGCCAGCTCAACCCACCGAACACCCTCCCCAGCAATGAAAACGCCACCCCCACCCAACGAGACC
>JALUDK010000181.1 GCA_027044005.1 Acidilobaceae archaeon
GCGCGTGGATGTTTCTAGATCCCTTAACCCGTGCTATGGTGAGGTGGGGCTCGAAGCCCTTGGGATCAGGCTTCACCCCCAGGCCGCGGAGCCCCTCCTCTATCCTGGTTCTAATGGCCTTGAGCTCCTCGGCACCCTCATCTACGCCGACCCAGACGACCCTAGGCCTGTAGGGGCCGGGGAAGGCCCCGAGGCCCTTAAAGTGTATCCTAAATCTCCTGGCCTCTAGGGGCTTCAGGACTGTCTCAACGATCTCGTCCACAAGACCCCGGTCGACCTCGCCTATGAAGCGGAGGGTTATATGGTAATTGTGGCTCTCCACCGGCTTCATTGGAACCCCAGTCGAGACTACAAGGTCCTTAACCCGGTCAAGCGCCTGGACTAGGAGCGGGTCCTCGACGTCGACTGCTATGAATATGCGTAGACGCAACCAGCGCACCCCCAGGCCAGGGCATCCATGGAGGCCCTCTAGGGGGTAAAAACCTAGCCGAGGACCTTGGCTAGAGCCCGGAGTAGGGCATCATTATCCTGAGGCGCCCCCACGGTGACCCTCATCATCGTCTCCCTAATGGGCGTCCTCTTCACATAGACCCCCAGCTCCTCTAGGGCCTTGTACGGCCTCTCGATGGGCGTATCCACTAGCAGGAAGTTGGTCCTACTATTATACACCTTCAGCCCCATCCTCTGCATAGCGTCTTTGAGCCTCCTCCTCTCGCCAGCCACCATGTCGACAAGGCTCCTCACATGCACAGGGTCTCCTGCAAGTACCTTGATCGCCGCCAGGCCTGGGCGGGATACGGGGAAGGGGGCCACCGCCCTGAGGGTCCTAGCAACGCTCTCCTCCGCTATTATATAGCCTATCCTCATCCCGGCCAGGCTAAAGGCCTTGCTCAGGGTCCTCAGGGAGACCAGGTTGGGGTGCGACCCGGTGTAGCTAGCCACGCTCTCCCCGTCGAAGTCGTAGTATGCCTCATCGACGACGACAGGGCCGCGGGCCTCCTCAGCTAGCTCCACGAGCCTCCTAGCCGGGAGCAGCCTGGAGCCAGTAGGGTTGTTGGGCGTGTCTATGAATATAGCCCCGCCCCTCCGGGCCTCCTCGAAGAGCCTATCCTCGTCTATACCCCACCACTCACCCTCAACCATCGGTATGGATTCTACCCTCATACCAAGGGCCCTAGCTAGGTGGGGTGTCATAGAGTATGTATAGGCAGGCACGATGATCCTATCCCACCTGCCCTTGAAGAGGGCCAGGAGGGTGAGGATCCCATAGTCGCCGCCCCCTGCCAGGGCCACCATACCCGGGTCCACGCCGCTATACTCAGCCAGGGCCCTGCGCGCCTCCAGGATAAGGCGGGCCTCCGGGTACCTGTTCACCCTCTCCAGCTCCCTAGCCATCTCCTCGAGAACACGTCTCGGGGGCGGTATAGGGGACTCGTTTAGGTCCAGCCTAACGGCGCCCTGGGGATAGTCCCTGATCGGGTATTCCTCGAGTGGATCCACTATCATCCCTAGCCCCACTGCCGGGACCGGCGGTAACACAAATGTTATAAAACCTGATCCCCCGGTGCCACGCCGTGAGGTGAATGAGATGGCTTACCACAGGCATCATAGCGGCCTGGCACCCTCCCCCATGCGTGCACCCTGCTATAAGCCGGTTACGATGGACCCCGGGGGAGGGATGTTATGGCGATGGAGATCAAGATAGCGGTGCCAAGCAAGGGGAGGCTGAGGGACCCCACCCTCAGGCTCCTCGCCTCCGCCGGCATGGAGCCCACCTACGGCCCCGACAGGAGCCTGATAGTGCCCACGAGCCAGGAGGACGTGGGCCTAGTATACATTAGGCCAGAGGATGTACCAGCGATAGTTTACTCCGGCGCCGCCACCCTCGGTATCACGGGGCTGGACTACGTAGAGGAGTCAGGGGTTTCGGTGGAGCCCTGCCTAAGGCTAGGCTACGGCAGGGCACGGCTAGTCCTCGCTGTACCCGAGGAGTCGCCCGTGGAGGGCCCCGGCGACCTCGACGGGGCCAGGGTGGCCACGAAGTTCGTCTCCATAGCGGGGAGGTACTTCGAGAGGCACGGGGTGAACCCTATAATATTCAGGATAAGCGGCTCCGCGGAGGCCATACCCAGGCTAGGGGCCGCGGATGCAATCATAGACGTTCTCTCAACAGGGACCACGATGAGGCTCCACAGGCTCAGGCCGGTAGACACGGTTATGGAGACCGAGGCTGTTCTAGTGGCAAGGTCCTGTAGGGGGGATGAGGCTGTAGAGAGGATCGTTGAGGCGATCAGGGGCGTGGTCAACGCCCGGGGGATGAGGATGGTTATGATGAACGTCCCCGGCAACAGGCTCAAGGCGGTCCTAGAGGTCCTCCCTAGCATGAGCGGCCCGGCCATAACACGGCTGGAGAGCAGGGAGGACATGTGGGAGGTCATAACAGCAGTACCAACAAGGATACTCTCCAAGGTGATATACGAGGCCAAGAAGAGGGGGGCCCGGGACATAGTGGTGCTCAGCCTGGAGAGGGTGATACCATGAAGCTAGTACCCTCGATAGACCTTGACGGGCCCAGGGCCGTGAAGAGGGTAAGGGGCAAGCCAGGCACGGGCCTAGACCTGGGCGACCCGCGCCCAATCCTAGAGAGGATCGCCAACCTGGGCTTCAGGAAGGTACACATAGTGGACCTCAGGGGCTCAGTAGAGGGCAGGCCAACTAGGTGGAGCCTGGACCTAGCCAGAGAGGCTAGGAGACTAGGCCTCGAGGCCAGGCTAGGCGGCGGTATCAGGAGCCTGGAGCACGCCAGGGAGGCGGCGAGGGCCGGGGCCAGCGAGGTGGTGCTAGGAACCCTCTGGGCCCTGAACCCAGTGGAGGCTGGTAGGATAGCAGCGGTGATCCCAGCCTGGGCGGCGGTAGAGGAGGGGCCCCATGGCGAGGCAATGATCAGGGGGTGGACCCAAGCCTCCGGGGTAAGCGTGGCGAGGGCCCTGGGTATGGTCGAGGACCTAGGCTTCCGGGGGGTGCTTTACACCTACATCCCCGCGGAGGGCACCCTATCCGGGGTCCCCGTGGATAGGATACGGGGAGTGAGGTCCTCGACAAAGCTACTCCTAGCCTATGCAGGGGGAGTCTCATCCCCCAGGGACCTCGAGGTCCTCGAGGACCTCGGTGTGGACGAGGTGGTAGTTGGGATGGCCCTGTACACGGGCTCTATACCGTGGGAGGTGGCCGCAGGGTATGCGTGAGGCTAGCCTAGCGAGGGAGACCCTCGAGACGAGGGTTAAGGTGTGGGTCAACCTAGACGGCTCCAGGAGGGTAAGCGTGTCAACAGGGATAGGCTTCCTAGACCACATGCTGGAGACCATGCTATACTACGCCGGGTTCGATGCCAGGATCGAGGCCGAGGAGACCCGTAACGTGGGCGGCCACCACGTGGCCGAGGACGTGGGCCTAGTATTGGGTGATGCGATAAGGGATGCCCTAGGCCAGGGGGCCTACTCCAGGTTCGGCTACGCGATAGTACCTATGGATGAAGCCCTAGCCCTTGCCGCTGTAGACATCTCAGGCCGCCCTGTCCCCGTCATCGAGAGGCTGGAGGGTGAAGTCGGGGGTGTCCCCCTAGAGGATCTAGCACACATGGTCGAGGCCCTGGCGTGGAGGCTAAAGGCCTCCATACACCTAATGGCCCTACGCAGGGGGAACAGGCACCATACGATCGAGGCGATGTTCAAGGCCCTCGGCATGGCGTTGGGTATGGCGACGAGGCCCAGGGAGGGCACCGTTAGCCTGAAGGGAGTACTGGAGGGGTGACAACGGGTGGCTGCGGTCAGGATCATACCATGCCTAGACGTCGATAAGGGTGTGGTTGTCAAGGGGATCAGGTTCCTAAACCTCCAGAAGAAGGGCGACCCGGTTGAGATGGCCAGCCGCTACGAGGAGCTGGGGGCTGATGAGCTAGTCTTCCTCGATATAACCGCGACGGTGGAGGACAGGAGCCCCCTCTACAAGCTAGTCAAGGACGTGGCCTCGACCATAACCATACCCTTCACCGTCGGGGGCGGAGTTAGGAGTGTAGAGGATGTAGGACGCCTACTCGACTCCGGCGCTGACAAGGTGTCGATAAACACAACAGCCATACGCAAGCCGGAGGTGGTAGAGAAGGCGGCATGGGAGTACGGTAGCCAGGCTATAGTAGTTGCGATAGACGCGAAGAGGGTAGGAGACTCCTGGGAAGTCTACGTGGCCGGCGGGAGAAAGCCCACAGGGGTAGATGCAGTGGAGTGGGCAGTCAAAGCCCAGGAGCTCGGAGCCGGGGAGCTACTGGTCACGAGCATAGAC
>JALUDK010000182.1 GCA_027044005.1 Acidilobaceae archaeon
CACCCATGTACAGGGGGCCTCTGCTCCTGGCCATCAACCCACCTCCACGGCGCCCGGGGGATTCTTACCATCACGTGGTGCTGTGGGGGGTGATAAGGCCTATCCTGGCCTGGGGGGCGATGCTCTAGCCCCCTTAACGTAGGCTAGCGCCATCCCCGGGTCTACTTGGAGGCCGTACCTGCGCCGCATAAACCCTACTATGTAGGCTACATCCCTCTCCAGGAGCTCGTCGGCGTTCTCCTCCTCCTTGTACACGTACTGGGGCCAGTCTATCACGACCCCCCTGCCATCGCCCTCGTAGATAACATTGTACTCGCTCAGGTCTCCGTGGACTATCCCCACGTCTAGGTATGCTATCCTTAGGGTGGTCAATACTCCCTCCAGGAGGTTGTAGGCCTCCTCTAGGCTCATCTCCCTGACCCTGTACAGCTCCACCCCCTCCCTGTACTCCTGCACGACGCAGTGCCTGTCCCATGCTATCGGCTCTGGCACCCATGCCCCCCTCTCGTGCAGCCTGACCAGGACCTTGAACTCCCTCTCGCCCAGGAGCTTTGCTATCCGGAACCACTGCTTCCTATCCACCGTGGCAGCGGGGCCCCTGAGTCTCCTTATCTTGCTGAAGCTCGTCCTCCCCTCCCTATGTAGCTTGGCTGCCGCAACCTCTCCGCCGGCCAGCTCTACTAGGTAGACGTCCCCCTCCTTCCCCACGCCTATCCTCTCTCCCACCCTGGAGATGACTCCCCTGCCCATTAGGCTGGATAGTGCTATGACGTCCAGGCCTAGGTATGTTAGCGTGTACCCTGTAACCGGGCCGGTCTGCCTCCTAACCAGCTTGAGGTCTGATAGCCTCCATAGTATCTTCCATAGCCTCCCCCCGGGTATCCTGCTCCTCCTCTCTATGATGTCTAGGGGAACGTACTCGTGCCGTGCCATTAGCTTCTCGATGGTCCTCAGCACCCTGAGGTCGTCCCTATCGAGGCCTTCTATGATCTCCTGTAGCCTGCTCGCCAACCAGGCGCCCCTAGAAAGTGGGTGCCCTTGGGGGCCTGATATCTACTATGCACCCCCATGGGTATGCTTTTATATACCTGTAATGCCACGCGGTGCTAGATAGTTAAGGTGTCTTTATGGCGGGCAAGAACCTATACCTAGGCGTGGGGATCCTCATTATCATAATACTACTCGCCGGCGTCTTCATGATGCAGGGAGGCGAGGAGCAGGCAACCCAGACAGGAGAGACGACACAGGCAGGACAAACCCAGGAGCAGACCCAGCAAGAGACCAAGACACAGACCCAGACAGAAGCGCAGGCCGGCGGCGAGGTGGAGACCCTCGTCATCGGAGCCCCACTAAGCCTCTCGGGCAAGTACGCTAAGGAGGGCGAGATGAGCCTCATGGGCGCCCTCGCCGCGGTGAAGTGGATAAACGATAATGGCGGGATCACCGTTAACGGGAAGAAGTACATGCTAGAGTTCAAGTACTACGATGACGAGTCTAACCCCGACAGGGTCACCAGCATAGTAGAGAGGCTGATAACACAGGATGGCGTGAAGTTCCTCCTAGCCCCATACAGCAGCGGGCTTACCGCAAAGGCCGCCCCCGTAGCGGAGAGGTACGGGGCCCTCATGCTCAGCCACGGTGGCGCCAGCGACAAGATATTCCAGCAGGGATACGACTACCTAGTACAGATCCTAACCCCCGCCAGCAGGTACTTCACCAGCGTCCTTGACATGGTCAAGGCGATAGACCCCCAGGCTAAGACTGTGGCGATAGTCTACAAGGAGAACGAGTTCTCCAGGACTGTGGCAGAGGGCGCCAAGGCCTACGCCGAGAAGCTCGGCTTCGAGGTCGTGTACTTCCAGAGCTACCCCGCCGACGCCCAGGACCTGACCCCAGTGCTACAGCCGCTCAAGGACCTACAGCCGGACATAATCATAGGAGGAGGCCACTTCGCCGACGGCCAGCTACTGGCTAGACAGATAAACGAGCTAGGCATCAAGGCCAAGCTAGTGGGCATCCTAGTAGCCCCAGCGCTCCCAGACTTCTACAAGAACCTGGGAGAGGCTGCTGAGGGCATAGTATACCCCAGCCAGTGGGAGCCCGGCGTCACCTTCAGTCCCGAGACAACACCACAGGGCTACGAGTGGTACGGCCCAACAGTTGAAGAGTTCATAAAGTACTTCAAGGAGGTGGCCAAGGAGAGGGGCAAGGGAGACATAATGCCTAGCTATCACGCCGCCGACGCGGCGGCTGCCATACTATTCCTAGCCAAGGCGATAGAGCAGGCTAACAGCCTGAACCCAGACGACGTGAGGCAGGCAATGAACGACCTGGCACTGTTCACCTTCTACGGCAAGCTCAAGATCGACCCTGAGACGGGCTTGCAGATTGGCCACGACATGATTGTTGGCCAGTGGCAGAACGGTAAGAAGGTAATAGTATGGCCCAAGGAGGCCGCCCAGGCCGAGCCCCTATACCCCAAGCCGTAGGAGGGGCTCGGAGCTGGCGGCCTCCAACCCGTTTTTCCTAGAACCACCATCTCTCTGTGTCCCTAAGGCGTACAGTGGTGCTAGTGTGGGGTGTGTATAGTGGTTGACGTGGGGCTCGTGGTGGCCAACCTAGTCTATGGGCTGTTGATCGGGATCATATATGGGATCGCCACTGTGGGCCTGAACATGATATTTGGTGTACTTAAGATCGTCAATGTCGGCCACGGGGCATTCATAATGGTTGGGGCATACGTTACCCTGCTACTCTTCACCCTAGCCGGGGTGACACCGCCGCTCACCATAGTGGCCAGCATGGCTGTGGGCATCGGCCTCGGCCTCCTCTTCTACTACCTCGTCATTAAGTACCTTGTAGACGCCCCGGAGCTCGCCACGCTCCTCGCCACCTTCGCTATAGGCGTGCTCCTCCAGGAGATAGTCAAGGCCTTCATGGGAGCGGATAGTAGGGGGTTCACGTGGAACCTGGGCAACATCGAGATTGCCGGGGTCAGCGTCGCCCTATCCAAGGTGATAGCTGCCGTACTCAGCATAGCGCTCCTAGGCTTCCTCTACCTAGTAATCTACAGGACCAAGCTGGGCCTCGCTATAAGGGCGGTCGTCCAGGACAAGGAGGGGGCCATGGTAGTCGGCGTGGATGTAGACAAGATCTACGCTATCAGCTTCGCCCTTGGTATAATGGTTACCGTCGCCAGCGGTAGTATACTGGCCATGTACCTCCAGTCCGGCATACACCCCTACATGGGCGAGATATACACGCTGAAGGGGTTCGTCATAGCAGTGATGGCTGGGCTGGGCAGCATACCCGGAGCTTTCATAGCTGGCATACTCTTCGGCCTATTCGAGAACCTAAGCTACGTGGCGCTCCAGTCCATAGAAGGGGTTCAGCCCCTGGTGCTTACTAGGAGCATCGCCTTCCTCCTGCTACTAATCATACTCCTAGTCAAGCCCAGCGGGCTCTTCCAGAGGTGAGCCAAGGATGCCCGGAGTGGATCCGTGGGTGCTGAGGGAGGCGCTGAGGAGGAGCGCTCCCACCCTGGTATTCTACCTAGCACTCCTTGCGCTCTACCTGGCCATGCCACAGTATAGCCAGTTCATAGCGATGATACTATTCTATGCCATACTAGGCCAGGCGTTCAACATATTCATGGGCATGACTGGCTACGTTGACTTCGGATATGTAGCATTCCTGGCCAGCGGAGCCTATGCATTCAGCCTAGCGGTGATAGCCCTCAGCGAGGCAGGGGTGACGGGGTGGATCTTCATCCCCGTGGGCCTAGCCTTCGCCGCCATAGTAGCTGCTACGCTGGCCTCAATAGTGGGGGCTATAGCCCTCAGGCTTAGGGGAGCGTACTTCGCCATAGCCACTATTGGCGTGAACGAGGGGCTGAGGTACTTCGTGGAGGGAGCCAACCTGCTCGGGGGAAGCATAGGCCTCTACATAGTCAAGAACCTCAAGGCCCTGGTAGGCAAGGAGGGCTACCAGCTCGCCGCCACCCTCCTGGCGGACCTCCTGATGTTCCTCCTGGCAGCGGTGACGGTGCTAGTCACAGGGATAATACTATCCTCGAGGCTAGGCTACGCCCTCCAGGCCATAAGGGAGGATGAGGATGCTGCGAGGGCGCTTGGGATAAATGTTACTAAGTACAAGGTCACGGCGTTCATAATAAGCGGCATGCTGGGCGGCATGCTGGGCGCCCTCAACTGGGCCCTCAAGGGGGGTGTCGTGGAGCCTGCGCACGTCTTCATGATCCACTATACCGTGGAGGCTATAGTCATAGTCATGCTGGGCGGCGCAGGCACACTACTAGGCCCCGTATTCGGAGCCATAAC
>JALUDK010000183.1 GCA_027044005.1 Acidilobaceae archaeon
GACCTGCTGATGAGGGTGTGCGCCAGGAACCTGGACCCCAGGGAGACGAGGCTGGGCGAGGTTATGACGAGGGACCCCATCGTGGTCAGGGAGGATGAGCCTGCTAGAAAGGCTATGGAGGCGATGATCCACTTCGGCTTCCGCCACATACCTATAGTTGACTCTAGGGGCAAGGTTGTTGGCGTGCTGAGCCTGAGGGACCTATCCAGGCTGGCCGCTGGGGAGGTTGATGTGGACGAGCTGCACTCGGCCGGCTAGAATACACAAAATATTTTAGTATCAAGCGTCCCTATCAAGCGTAGAGGCGGGACGAATGGTATACGAGGTTACCCTGAAGGGGGAGAAGTTCTACGCCTGCGGCGAGTGCGGGCTAATCTACGAAGCCCCAACCCACGCCAGCCTATGCGAGGAGTGGTGCAAGGCCCACAGGACATGCAACACGAGCATAGCCAAGCACTCCATAGGGCACCTGAAGCCCTACACCCGGGGCCTCAGGATGCAGGGCAGGGTATAACCTTTATCTACTCCAGCCACGCCTTAAGGTGGCATATGGGCTAGGCCGGATGGATATAAATAGCAGGCTCAGGCTAGTCAGGCTAGACTACATGGCGAGGGGCGTCAGGGTATTATTCCTCAGGGACCACCCAGACCTGCCCACGCCGGGAGGCGTGGTCAACGCTAGGCGTGGGGACGAGATGACCCTCCCCCGATGGCAGGCGAAGATGCTGGAAGCCCAGGGCGTGGTGGACATAAGGGACACCACGGTGGACGTAGACATAATCAACATGTACCACTTCAGGGAGAGGAAGAGCAGCGCTGCAAACAAGCTAAGCCAGCTACCCCAGGACTTCTACATGAAGGCCGGGGAGCTGGTCGAGAGGTTGGATAGGCTCATAAGGGAGGCGCCAAGCAGCATGCTGATCAGGGACAGGGAGGTGCTCGAGAAGAACCTGGCCGAGCTGAGCGAGGCCAGGCTCCTGAAGATACTAAGGCTAGCCCAGACG
>JALUDK010000184.1 GCA_027044005.1 Acidilobaceae archaeon
GAGCTATACAGGGCAACCGGGGGGCACCCACTACTGGTCAAGCTCCTGGCCCAGGGCAACGAGGGTGGGCGGGGCAGGCTGCTAGGCTACCTGTGGAGCGAGGTCCTCAGGGAGCTGAGCGACCCGGAGAAGAGGGTCATACACAGGCTCGCAGCCTTCGACGAGGCACTGGAGCCCAGGGTTATATCAGCGGTGACAGGGCTACGGGACCCGCTCCCAGCCCTTATTAGGCTCTACAACAGGGGCCTGGTTGAGACCGTGGGCCAGGGGTTCAAGGTCCACGATACCATAAGGCCCCTGGTGCCGGTGCCCGAGCGGAAGAGCCTCTATGAGAGGGCTGCGAAGGCCCTGGAGGCGGAGGGCTGGGCGTCGAGGATCAAGGCTATGAGGTACTACATAAAGGCCGATCGGCCCAGGAGTGCTGCGAGGATTGTTGTGAGGCGGCTCGCCAGCCTGGACTACACGTTCTGGCCCTACATCTCCTCCTACAAGGAGGTTGTCGAGAGCCTCATACCCCTGCTGGATGGGGCCCCGGAGGAGCCCTACGTGCTCGTTGAGGCCTCAAACCTTGCCTATAGTATAGATGCGGACCCGGAGACCGCCTCTAGCCTAGTAGAGAGGGCGCTGGAGAGGGCTAGGAGCCTCGGCGATGATAGAGCCGTGATGGAGGCCCTGGTGGCGTATGGCTCGTTGGCCAGCGAGATGGGTAGGGTTGAGGAGGGCTTGGACGCCCTGGAGGAGGCGCTGGCCATCGCCAGCATTATAGGGGCTGGGCCTAGGAAGCTCTTCGGCATCTACAGCAAGCTCACCATGGCCCTCGCAAACACGGGCAGGATAGGGGAGGCCATAGAGGTGGCGAGGCTCCAACTCGAGACCGCCAAGGCGGCTGGGGACAGCTACTACATACTGAGCTCCAAGTCAAACCTGGGTAGTATGCTATCTATAGCTGGGAGGCTGGATGAGGCCGAGGAGATCCTCCTAGCAGTATACCGTGACGCCAGGCTCCTGGGGCTGGACAGCCTCCTAATCCAGACGCTAGTGGACCTGGCCGACATATACGAGGAGAAGGGGAGCCTGGAGGAGCTGAGGTGGAGCCTAGGGGAGCTAGACCGTGTATCCGGGCCCAGGTCCTACAGGTACCTCGAGGCACTCAAGAACCTGTACAGGGCTAGGATACTCGAGCTGGAGGGCAGGCATGGCGAGGCCCTTGAGAGGGCTAGACTGGCCCTGGAGGAGGCTGTTAGGATAGGGGTCCATAATATAGAGGCGAATGCGAGGCTCCTCACAGCCAGAATCCTGGCCGGGCTCGGGAGGAGGGGCGAGGCCCTGGAGCACCTGAGGGCAGCATGCAAGACCCATGGTTGGAGCGGGTACAGGCTCAGGAGGGAGCTGCCTGGGCTAGCCTCTAGGCTAGGCGCAAGCCTCCGGGATATCCAGGAGTGCGGGTGGCTCCTGGAGGGGAACTAAGTTAAAATGGCCCATGGGCCCCCGGGCGTGTAGTGGTGCTGGGGGATGGAGGCTATAATCAAGCCCGGCGGGGCCAGTGCCCGGGTTGCCATTATAGGGGGCTCGGGCCTCTACGATCCTGGTATAGTCGAGGACCCTGTGGAGGTTAAGGTGGCTACACCCTACGGCAACCCGAGCGACAGTATTATCGTTGGTAGGGTCTCGGGGGTGCCCGTGGCGTTCCTGCCCAGGCATGGGAGGGGCCACAAGATCCCGCCCCACATGATAAACTACAGGGCTAACATCTACGCGCTCAAGGCTCTCGGGGCCAGGTGGGTGATCAGCGTCTCAGCGGTGGGCAGCCTCAGGTGGGAGTATAAGCCCGGGGACTTCGTGGTGCCGGACCAGTTCATAGACATGACGAAGAGGAGGGACTACACTTTCTACGATGGCCCCGTGACCGTGCATGTTAGCATGGCTGACCCCTTCTGCGAGGACCTGAGGGGGAGGCTGGTGGAGGCGACAAGGAGCCTAGGCTATACTGTCCACGACAGGGGCACATACCTATGCATAGAAGGCCCAAGGTTCTCCACCCGGGCGGAGAGCAGGCTCTGGAGGGACGTGTTCAAGGCGGACATAATAGGGATGACCCTGGTGCCCGAGGTTAACCTGGCATGCGAGGCCCAGATGTGCTACGCAACACTGGCAATGGTGACAGACTACGATGTGTGGGCCGAGAAGCCCGTCACAGCTGAGGAGGTGGAGAGGGTCATGACGGAGAATGTGAGGAGGGCGAGGGAGGTCCTATACAAGCTCATACCAAGCCTACCGGAGGAGCCAAGCCATGAAGCATGCAGCTGCTGCAGGGCACTCGAGTACGGGGCCATCTAGCCCCGAGGAGGCGTATAGGCAGGCACTAGACACGGCCAGGAGGCTCCCAAGGCCCAGGCTAGAGGGCGAGGTCCTAGTAGCTTACACCGGGGCCGCGGAGGCCCCAGCTAGGATCCTATACACCGCCCTAACCCACTCCGGCTCCAAGGCCCTCATAGCCCACTCCGTTGAGGCGGCTAGGCACATAGTACCCTATAGGGACATAGACACCGTGCTCATCTACAGCCCCTCAGGCAGGGACCCCAGGAGCCTGGGCCTGGCTGAGACGGCCAGCCTACTCGGGGTCGGGAGGGTGGCCCTCGTTACCCCCCAGATGCACCCAGCATACAGGGAGAAGGCCGAGAGCCTGGGCGTCGAGCTGGTAGAGCTGCCAGGCAAGGCCCCACCCATACTGGCCATGGCCCTAGCCTCACTCCACTGGGCACCCAAGCAGATGGGGCCCCGAGCCGGGAGGCTGGAGGCAGAGATAGGGGAGCTAGACAGCGCCCTAGAGTGGGCCAGGGAAACCCTAGAGGCCACCCCCGGCTATGCAGGTCTAGAGGCACTCTACACCCCAGCGGCCAAGCCCGGGGCCATATACCACTGCACAACCACAGGATGCACACCCAGGCCCCTAGAGGCGGTGCTATCAATGCCCCGGGGAGCGGAGGCAGTAGCCTACGTGACCAGCGTGGACGAGCAGGACTACAGGGATGTACTAGCTTCGCACGCAGCCCGAGGCGTCAGGCTACACGTGATCAGGATCAACACAGACCCAATCACAGCGGGATTATACTCTATACTAGCCGCCCTACTAATAACCCAAAAACTATTGTAGTAAAGCATTTAACCTTACAGCCCGTAAATAATTACAAGCCTTCTGGTGCCGACCATGATGAGAGATAGGCCCGGAGAAATCGACATTAACAAGCTACTAGTTGATATAGGAGACCTACTGCAAGAAGGAGCTACAGTCAACATTAATATTGTTCTAAGTAAGTTCCTTCAGGCACTCTATGTACTTACTAGTAAGATAGATAGCATTGACAAGAGGATAAACGAGATAAATATGAAGATGAGTGATATAAACAAGCAGATGTACGAGATAAATATGAAGATTGAGAGAATTGAAGGAAGACTCGAGGATGTTGAAAGCTCCTTGTCATCGATCGAAGGCACTGTGAGTGATATGAAGATGCAGATGTCTGAGGTTCAGTCAAAAGTCGACCACTTGGGCAACATGCTTGGAGCGTTGACTGAGGCTACTCTTTCAAGGTTCATCTTAGAAGACTTGAAAAAAGAGGGATACGTTATCCAAGGCCACACCAGGAACTACCAGCTGGATGGCTATGATATTGACCTTCTTGTTGATGCTACAAAGAATGGTGAGCGTGTTGTGTTCGTGGTGAGTATCAAGGTTAAGCCTAGGCATAGGGATGTCTCTGAGGTGCTGGGGGCAGCGGATCTCTACGGGTCTAGGCATGACGTGAGGGTCAAGCCTATGCTTGCCGGGGTTTGGGTGGGTAGCGAGGTGGAGGCTTATGCTAGGAGAAAGGGTGTTATTGTGGTTAGGTTCTAGGCTTGGAGTGTACTGGTGTACTGATTAGTGTATTGGCTGGTTTACTCTACTGGGATAGCTCCTCCTCTAGCCTCTTCAGGCCCTCCCGTGATAGGAGGTTCATGAGCTCGGTCCTATGCCTGATCTCGTCTCTCAGCAGGTCCTCTGCCAGCTCCTCGGTGGCTGGGTCCTTGCCGTGTGTTATGTGGTATAGCTCCTTGTAGGCGTTTATTGCGCATATCTCAGCCTTGATCGCTGCTATTAGCCACCCGTCTATGTCGAAGGGGTCCTCTGGTATCGGTGGGTACTTGCACCCGGAGATCTCGTAGAGCCGCTGGAAGTCCCTGGGTAGGTCGACGCCTAGCTCCTCCAGCCTG
>JALUDK010000185.1 GCA_027044005.1 Acidilobaceae archaeon
GGCTGGGTATACCTACCCCCAGGTTGACGATTATCTGTCTACCCTCCTCAACAGCTAACCTGACTAACTCTAGTAGGACCCTCCTGGCTATCACCTTTCTTATGCTGAGCGGCATCCTGCCGACGAGGTCCTCGCTTATAGGTGGTATTATACGCCCTGCTATCCTAGGATCGTACCCTATAGAGGCGGTCTGCCAATGCTTGTCCAGGGGAGCAACTACTATGTAGTCCACTAGGGGGCCTGGGACTGCGACCTCTTTCGGGTTGAGGCTCCCATACCTAGCTACCCTCAGGACCTGGGCCACAACTAGCCCCTTTTTGGGGTAGGCCTTGGTGGCCTGTGCAATGTTGAGCACCGTCCCGTATATAGCCTCGTCCTCCATGGTAAGATTCCCCAGCTCGTCGGCGGTTGAGCCCCTAATCAGGGCTACATCAGGCTGGGGGGCCGTGTATAGGAGGTACTCATCTCCATCTATCGTTATGAGGTGGACCCTAGCCCGCCCCCTCTTCCTTGCCTTGCTATTGAGGTATCCACCATCCATGCGCGGGTCGAAGAAGGTGCCTAGCCCGACCCTTGTCAGGACCCCCGGCCTCCCGCTGCCCACCTCCCTGAACCAGTAGGCCATGACCCCTATTGACCACGTATAGGCCTCGATCCTGTCCTCGAGCACCATCTTCTGGAGCCACTTGGACCAGCCTAGGTAGGGCATCAGTATCCCATCGATGAATCCCTCATCTCCCTCCCGGTATAGGTCCTCAAAGACCTTATCCAGGCCCCTGCCTGGTGCTCCCGGAAACGTGTCGCTTATAAGGAACAAGCCGCGGGGATGCCCAGTCTCCTTATAGAGCCTGTACAGCTCCTCTATGAGTAACTCAGGTGTTGTAGACATGTTGAAACCCGATATTGCAACCACCGAGCCGTCCCTGATCCCGGATAGGGCTTGGCGGGCGCTGGCAACCTTTCCTAGCCCTGCTAGCCTGTTATAATTCAACTTGCGGCACCACTAGTTCATCACTATATGCAGGGGTATTAAGAAAAGGCCTGCACTAGTAGGAGTCAAATGGGGGCTCAAGTGGTATGAGGCTTAACCTGCGGCTACCTAGGAGCGGGTCGCCCGGCTTCAGGAGGATACTTGGGGCCGGCGTTGCTACTATAGGTTTTATACTGAGCCCTGCCTCGTGGTGGAACGACGCCCTGGTTAATATACCCTTGGCCCTTGGCATGGCTAAGGCCGTGTCAAGCCTAACTGGGGTAGGAGTTGATGTGTTATTTGCAGTGTTCTACTGGATTACTAACATCGTAGGGATCATACTGGTGGCCGCTGGATCCAGCTATAGCCTAGGCGGCACGCCGTCGCGGAGGAGCCTCCTAGCGGGGATACTGGCCAGTATAGCCTACACTCTAGCTGTCCTCGTAATCCTAGGGTAATCACCGGGTCTTACAGTCCCCCAACCCTTAGCCTCCCTGCCAAACCTAATACTTAGCCCCGGGAGGGTGAATAGAGTATGGCCAGGGAGGACCTATACCAGGTTCTTGACAGCTTCAAGCAGCTAGGGGTAGTTCCAAACGCTGATCTGGGGTACTACCTCCTCCTAGCAGGCTTCACCATATTCGCCATAATAGGAGTACTGGGGCTAACCTACTTCGCCGCCAAGGCAGTGAAGGGACTATGGGAGATGACCCCGGGTGGCCTGCTTAAGGCAATGCTTGCAATGTCCGGGATATTCATATTTGTTGGACTGCTTCTTCCATAGCACGCTCCTCCAACTTTCTCTTCAGCATTTTTAGCCTGACGAAGTCCTCCCTCATACGCTCCTCTAGAACCGACTTTATGAACTTTATAGCCCTGGCGTAGCTTGGAAGTATCACGTAGTCCATCGCGTTGATCAGCCTCTGGGTCTCCCTTAGCTCTTCTATTAGCCTCCTTAGCATCTCCTCATACTCCGCCATCTTAAGTATACTGGGCAGGAGCTTCCTCATGAGTATCCAGCTATTGGTTAGGTGTGGGCTGGCCGCGGGGGGCGGTATGAGCGGAGGGAGCGTGTCTTCCTTGAGTGTGAATGTTGGGGTTTTGACTGCGAAGAGGACCCTCGTGCCCGCCTCTACTGTGAGGGTTTGGGGCACCGCTTCGCTGTAGGCCGCGGCCCTCTCTACCCCCTCCTCCGCTAGGCCTAGGTAGTACTCAGTGAAGATCTCATTTATCGCCTCGAAGACCTCCCTCTGGTACCTGTTATACTCCTCGGCAGCACTCTTTATATAGTGGAGGAGTACCTCCCTCTTCTCCTCCATTACCCCCCTTATCTTCCTTAGCATCTTCTCCTCTCTACGCAGCCGTATCAGGTTTATCTTTGTCGGCAGCACCTTCCTTGGGTCGACGGCCAACCGCTACACCAGGAGGCTTGGGGTGTTAAGAGGGATAAATTAGTGTTACATAGCAGAGGGCCGGGGACGCTGTATGGCTAGGATACTTATCGCCGTATCAGGCATAGGCCTGGGCCATGTAGCTAGGGCTAGAGTATTATCCAGGGCCCTTGAGAGCATGGGTGCTAGAGTGGATATCGTCGCTCCTCCGCCCCTGGGCTCCTACCTTAGAGCCTACTCCGTGGAGCCGCACCCAGTGTCAGAGATGCTTGAGCCATACTCGCCTGTCGTCGACAGGTTCTACTCCTCCACCAGGTCGGGTAGGATAGGGCTAAGGATGGAGCTGGAGGAGGCTAGGATCGCGCGTAGTAACGCGGCCATCATAGAGGATAATATCGACCTAGAATCCTACGATGCAGTGGTGTCAGACGAGTCCTGGGAGCTGATGTACGCCAGGCTGGGCAGGACTAATACTCCAAAAATCCTAGTCACAGACTTCATCTCATACCCATACAGAAAGGGGCTACTGGCGGCCATAGCCTTCAACAGATTCATGGCGTCCAGGCTACCCCGCTTCGATGCAATAGCCTTCGTTGGCTTCCCCCAGAAGCTCTGCTCCTCCCGCTGGCCCCCACTGGCTGGCAAGCGGCTCTCTGAGATGGCCCCACGCTTAGAGGCCGTGGGGCTCATACCACCTGCCATGGAGGATGAGGTCCTCAGCCCCATCCACGCCCTGAGGGAGCTCGGGTTGGAAGAGCCCGCTGTGCTGGCTCTGCCCGGTGGCACTAGGGCTGGGCATGATATTATATATGAGGCAACATCATCCCTAGCCAGGGCTGGTTTCAGGGTCGCCACTACCCTTCCCAGTCCTCCCCCTGGAGCCTATGGGATACCCAGCGGGCTTAGATACCGTATACCCCTACTGATGAGGGGGTTCTCATCCGTCGTCTCCCTAGCTGGGCTTAGTACCCTGGCTAGTGTGGCCTCCCTTGGGATCCCTACTGTGGCCATACCTATCCCCGGCCACTTTGAGCAGGAGGAGAATGCCTCTATAGCATCCAGGCATTACAGGTGGATCCTTGCAACACACGCCTCCAGGGCCTCCCACGTCCCCCACCTCCTCGGCGGGGCTGCCAAGCCTGGTAGCGGAGACTCTAGCCTCTTCGCTTCACCCTATAAGCTCGCTAGGCTTATACTCCACCTTGTCGCGGACTACTAGGGGGCGGGTGAGGAGGAGCGGGATTCCCGACTGGCTGGTGGGGAGGGTCTCAAGCCCCGACGCCCCTGTACCAGGAGTATTTAACCTATTGTGTATGCTAGCCCGGACACTGGCTTGTGCTAATTAAAATATCCCAGAGACACACGGAGCTACGTGGATTACTGGGGGCCTTATAGGCTTGAAAGGTGGTTGCTTATGAGTGGCGGCGTCCCCAGCAAGTTCGACGTGGTGGTGGTCGGCGCTGGGCCTGCCGGCTCGGCGGCGGCGTATGTGCTAGCCAAGGCTGGCTTTAAGGTTCTCATGCTTGAAAGGGGTAGGGGGGCCGGCTCTAAGGAGCTATTCGGCGGCAAGGTTTACGCTCCACCGTTGAGGGATATATGGCCTGAGCTGGATAAGGAGGCGCCGATCCACAGGTGGGTTACTAGGGAGAGGATTAGCTTCGTTAGGGGCGAGAGGGTAGCCACCATCGAGTATAGCCTGGGTAGGAGGGTGGGGTTCACTACTTTCCTACCCGAGCTGGCTAAGTGGATGGCTAAGAAGGCTACCGAGGCGGGAGCCCTTCTTGTCGACGAGATTAGGGTAGATGAAATCGTTGTTAGGGATGGTAGGGTTGTCGGGGTTAGGAGTGGCCCCGACTTTATAGAGGCTGATGTAGTAGTTGATGCCGAGGGCGTGAATAGACTTCTACTCGAGAGGCTAGGACTCGTCGACAAGCTTAACCCAGAGTATGTAGCTCTGGGCGTGAAGGAGGTCCTCAACGTGGGCAAGGGGGCGATAGAGGAGCGCTTCGGACTCCCCAAGGGGGAGGGCATGGCTTGGATGGTCGCTGGCGACATAACTGCCGGTATACCGGGTGGAGGCTTCATATATACCATGAAGGAGGCTGTCAGCATAGGCCTAGTCCTTCACATAGGAAAGGCAGCCGAGAAGGCCGAGGCCGGGCAGATAAATAAGCACGTGTCGAGGATCCTTGAGGAGTTCAGGCTCCACCCCTACTTCAAACAGTACTGGAGGGACGCCGACATCATGGAGTACGGGGCTCACATGACCATAGAGGGAGGCCTAAGGATGGTCCCCAAGAGGCTGTACGCCCCGGGCCTGGTAATCGTGGGCGACGCCGCCGGCCTCCTGCTAAACACCGGCTATACGGTGAGGGGCGTCGACTTCGCTGCTACCAGCGGCAAGATAGCCGCTGAGGCTATCATAGAGGCCTTCAACCGTGGAGGACCCACTGGAGAGAACTTGAAGCTCTACGAGGATAGACTCAAGGAGAGCTTTGTCTGGAGGGAACTCGTCAGGCACCGCGGCATAGCTAAGGTGATGGAGGACGAGTTCTACTTCACAAAGGCGGTCGGGGTATTAATTAGGATGCTACAGAAGCTGTATGAGGCTGACTACGAGGAACCAACATTAATCGACGCGCTCCTAGAGTCACTAGCGGAGGAGGATATTACCCTGACGAGGCTGATTATGAAGGTTGGATCGGTGGTGGGTAAGCTTTGAGCAAACAGGGTAGTGTCCTGGAGAAGCCCCTCAAGCTCGAGGATCTACTCCAGAGGGATATATGGGACGTTGACGAGGACCCACACATAGAGATCCCCATGGACGACCAGGCCGGGATACCCAAGAAGGCGCTAGTATACCTATGCCCCGCAGGGTGCTACACCATGATAGGTGACAAAGTGCTCTTCAGCTATGAGGGATGCTTCGAGTGCGGCCTATGCAGGGTGGTGACTCCCAAGGAGAAGATACGCTGGGAGTACCCCAAGAGCGGGAAAGGTATACAATTCAGATTCACCTAGCCCCCTGGGGGTGTATAGCCCATGCGTATAGTAGTCGGGATCAAGTGGGTCCCAAACACCCAGGCAGTCAGGTTCGACCCTAAGACGGGGACCCTGATAAGGACAGGGGTACCCGCTATAGTGAACCCCCACGACCTCCCCGCCGCCGAGCTCGCCCTTAGACTGAAGGACGAGTACGGGGGGGAGGTTATTGTACTAACCATGGCGCCCCCACCGGCTATTCAGGGGCTGGAGCATATACTGGGCATGGGCGCCGATAGGGCGGTCCTCCTTACCGATAGGGCCTTCGCAGGCGCCGACACGCTGGCCACCAGCTACGTCATAGCACAGGGGATAAGGAAGATAGAGGAGGAGTGGGGCCCCGTAGACCTGGCGGTCTTCGGCCAGGAGACCATAGACTCTAGCACCGCCCATATAGGGGCGCAGGTAGCCAGCTGGCTCGGCTGGCCGTACATATACTACGTGAAGAAGGCCTGGCTCCAGGATGGTAGATTAAGGGTTGTGAGGCAGCTTGAGAGCGCTGTCGAGGAGTTCGAGGTCTCGACGCCCGCTGTCGTCAGCGTTGCCATGAAGGCGTTGAAGGCTAGGCCTGTTAGGCTATCCTACAAGCTTAGGGCTAAGCTAGAGAACCCGATAACAGTATGGACCAACAAGGACCTGGGCCTTGACCCCAGATGCGTCGGCCTCAAGGGCTCCCCAACTATAGTGTCAAAGGTAACGTACCTACCCGAGGTTCCCAGGAAGAAGATCGTGTATAAGCCGAAGGACCCGAGGGATGCAGCCCGGTGGATCCTAGCCCAGCTTTTCAGTGATGAGAAGACCAGGGAGGCGCTCTATAAGGCTCTGTGGGGTGGTGCGTGATGGTCAGGGTGGACTGTAGCAAGCTATGCCCCGAGTGGCCCTGCGAGCAGCCTGACGAGTTTAAGCATGTATGGGTAATAGCTGAGGCTACAGAGGAGGGTGTTAGCGAGGCAAGCCTACAGATGCTGACCCCGGCCCTCGAGATAGCCAGGAAGCTGGATAGCAAGGTTGTAGGGATCCTGCTTGGATACAACGTCTCCAGGCATGCAGATACCCTGATAAAACACGGCGCGGACGAGGTCATAGTTGTCGACGATATAATGCTGAGCGAGTACTACCCTGAGGTCTACGGCCAGGTGGTTGTAGACCTAGCCAGGAAGTATAAGCCGGAGGTCATACTAATAGCGGCTACCATGAGGGGCAGGGAGATGGGCCCCTACATTGCAAACACTCTTCGCGCCGGGATCACTGCTGACTGCACGGACTTCGACGTGGACGAGAAGACTAGGGACGTGCTCCTCATAAGGCCCCCATTCGCCGCTATAATGCTAGCATACATAAAGACCCCATTCAGGAGGCCCCAGATAGGGACGGCTAGGCCCAACGTCTTCCCGGTGCCCCCAGCCGACGAGTCCAGGAGGGGGGAGATTAAGTTCGAGAAGACCAGTATACTAACCGCTAGGTCCAAGCTGATATCAAGGAAGATCCTGAAGAGGGAGGAGATACCGATCGAGAAGGCCGAGATAATAGTATCCGGGGGCAAGGGCGTCGGGGGCCCCGACGGCTTCAAGCTTCTAGAGGAGCTCGCCAGCATACTAGGAGGAGTCGTGGCAGGCTCCAGGAAGGCGGTGGACGCAGGGTGGATAAGCCACGAGAGGCAGGTAGGCCAGACCGGTAAGAGCGTGAAGCCTATACTATACATAGCAGTCGGCATCAGCGGCGCCGCACAGCACATGATAGGAGTCAGAGAGGCCACGAGGATAGTAGCCATAAACATAGACCCAGAGGCACCCATATTCAACCAGGCCGACTACGGTGTGGTAGGGGACTACAAGGAGATCGTCGAGGCCCTGATAGAGGAGCTTAGGAGGCTCAAAGAGGCAGGCCCAGGAGCAGTGGAGGAGCTTATAAGAGAGTACACCCAGCAGGCCCAGGCAGTAGGGCAGGGATGAGGCCGGGCAGACTACTATGGCCGCTAGGAGCCAGCCTAGTAGCGGCTGGCCTACCAATACTTTCCTCGGGGGCCATAGCCGTCATATTATACGGGGAGAAGTGGCCCGGCTACCCCTTGTCTCTGCTCGGCCTATCCTATATCCTAGCAGGCCTGCTACTCTACAGGCGCTACTACTCTAGGCTCCACCTCTGGGAGGCTGTGGCTGCTACAACCCTGATATGGGTCGTCACGCCCATACTAGGCGCAGCCCCCTTCTACTGGCTCCTCCGCATACCCATGCTCGATTCCCTGTTTGAGAGTGTCAGTGCATGGACCACCACTGGCCTCACGATATTCACGGGAGAACCCAGTAGTTCTGGAGGCGTCTACGTGCCCCGGATAGAGGAGCTCCCCGAGGCCTTCAAATGGCTCAGAACCCTGACCCAGTGGGAGGGCGGCCTCGGTATCGTGGTCTTCACGATAGCGGTCCTAGCACCTCCAGGCATCTCGGTTGCAGTCCTCTACCTGGCCGAGGGCAAGTTTGAGAGGCTGGAGGCCAGCCTGAAGAGGAGCGCCATACTGATGGGAGAGATCTATGTACTCCTCACCCTGGCTGGCGTGGCGTTATTCGCCCTGGCAGGCATGCCCCTGGAGGATGCAGTCCACCACTCTATGACCGGGGTTGCTACCGCTGGGTTCTCCACGCACAGTGAAAGCCTAGGGTTCTACCATACAACCTCTATACTGCTCGCTGGCATGATAGTAGTTATGATGGGAGCTGTGAGCTTCAGCGACCACTACAACCTGCTAAGGCTTAGACTATCCAGCCTCAGGGATAGCGTGGAGCTAAAGGCCCAGATACTAATCCTAGCACTAGCCACCCTGGCTGGTCTAACCCTATGGGATAGGGATCCCGGGCTACACCACTCCATGCAGCCAATAGATGTCGTGTTCAATATAGTCTCTACCAGCGCAACAGCAGGCTTCCAATCCTCTAGCCTCGCAGAGTCAGGCCCAGGGTATAAGCTGCTCCTGGCAACACTAGCCCTTATAGGCGGGAGCGCCTTCTCCACGGCTGGAGGGATCAAGGTCCTCAGAATCCTGGTCGCTATGAAGAGTATAATGATAGAGGCGTCAAAGACCATGCACCCACCCGGCTACATGCCCAACAAGAGGCTGGGAAAGTACATAGTGGGCGAGGACCTCGCACTCAGGACCCTAGCAGCTATAGCAGCAATACTGGCCACGTACACAATACTAGTCCTAGCCCTGCTCATAGCCACCCCACACACAAGCCTCGAGGACGCCATGCTAGAGGTAGCAAGCGCAATGGGAAACGTCGGGGTTAGTAGCGGCATAACGAGCGCCGCCACCAGCCCAATGGTGAAGGCGATACTGATAGCTGCAATGAGCCTAGGCAGGCTAGAGGTCATAGCATACCTAATAACAGCCAAGTCCCTGGTAAGACTATAACACTGTGGGGGTAACCCTTAAAAGAGCAACCGGTAGATACACCCTCTAATCCGGAGTGGGCCGGTAGCTCAGCCTGGAAGAGCGCTCGGCTTGCACCCGAGAGGCCCCGGGTTCAAATCCCGGCCGGTCCACCATCCTTATACACTCTCCTAACCCTCCAGGGTACCCTTCCTGCACACACGGCGGGTACTGTCCTCCACATTTTATCCCCTGCTGGGGCGTGGTATGGTATTACCCTGGGGGCCCGCGAGTGGCGGCTGGCGATGCCGAGGTCTACAAGCTGCTTACGCCCTACGTTGCTGAGTGGTTTAGGGGTAAGTATGGGGAGTTCACGGAGCCCCAGAGGTGGGCTATCCCCTACGTTAAGCGTGGGTTCAACGTTCTAGTCTCCTCCCCTACAGGTACGGGTAAGACCCTCGCCGCGTTCCTCGGGATCATAGACGAGCTGTTCAGGATATGGAGCGAGGGGGGCTTGGAGGATGCTATCTACGCCATATACGTGAGCCCCCTCCGGGCCCTCAACAATGATATGAGGAGGAACCTATTAGAGCCTCTAGGCGAGATACGTAGGCTCATGGAGGAGAGGGGCCTGGAGTCCCCTGAGATTAGGGTTGGCGTTAGGACCAGCGACACTCCTCCGTCGGAGAAGCAGAGGATGCTTAGGAAGCCTCCCCATATCCTGATCACAACCCCCGAGAGCCTGGCCATAAGCCTGGTTGCGCCTAAGTTTAGGGAGAGGCTAGCTACGGCTAGGTGGGTGATCCTTGACGAGATCCATGAGGTGGCTCAGAGTAAGAGGGGCGCCCACCTTTCTCTTAGCGTGGAGAGGCTTGACCACCTTGTCTCGTCCCGGGGCGGAAGGCTTGTTAGGATAGGCATGTCTGCCACCATCTCGCCTCTAGAGGTTGTGGCTAGGTTCCTCGGGGGCTACGATGGAGATGGCAGTCCACGCCCTGTAAAGATCGTGGATGCCAGGTTCTCCAAGCCCATCGATATACGCGTAATCTCTCCCGAGGTCGACCTCATACATGACCCGGCTGATGTGGTTAACGACGCCATATACAGGAAGCTGGTTGAGCTTATCAGGAGCCACAAGACTACCCTCATATTCACAAATACCAGGAGTGCCACCGAGAGGGTTGTGTACAAGCTGAAGAAGCTACTTAAAGAAGAGCTAGGGTGGAGTGAGGACCTCATCGAGGCCCATCACTCCAGCCTATCACGCCACCTAAGGCTGGACGTGGAGGAGAGGCTGAAGAGGGGAGAGCTGAGGGTTGTGGTGTCGAGTACCAGCCTAGAGCTCGGGATAGACATAGGCTATATAGACCTAGTGGTACTCCTATCCAGCCCGAAGAGTGTTAGCAGGCTACTCCAGAGGATCGGGAGGGCAGGCCACCATATAAGGCAGGTGAGCAAGGGAAGGGTAGTCGTAGTCGACAGGGACGACCTAGTCGAGTGTAGCGTGCTCGTGAAGAGCGCCAATGAGAGGTTCATAGACTCGGTCCGCATACCGATGAACCCCCTAGACGTGCTGGCCCAGCACCTGGTCGGGATGGCTGTTGAGGACAAGTGGAGGATCGAGGATGCATACAACCTGGTTAGGAGATCCTACAATTTCCATACCCTCAGCAGGGACGACTTTATCCGGGTGCTCCGCTACCTAGCCGGCAGGGACGGCCTTGAGGACGAGAAGGTCTACGCCAAGATCTGGCTAGACGAGGAGGAGGGTGTGTTCGGGCGTAAGAGGAGCGCCAGGATGATATACCAGCTGAACACGGGGACCATACCGGACGAGTCCAAGATAGAAGTATACACAGTCAAGGGCAAGTACGTGGGGAACCTAGAGGAGGAGTTCGCCGAGATACTAGCCCCCGGGGACATATTCGTCCTAGGCGGAAGGACCTACAGGTTCATCAAGTCCTCGGGAATGAAGGTCATCGTCGAGAGCGCGGAGGGCGCGAAGCCCACCGTACCCAGCTGGTTTAGCGAGATGCTACCCCTGAGCTTTGATAGCGCCCTCCGGGTGGGGGCCTTCAGGAGGAGGATTGCATCCCTACTTGCAGAGGGTAGGGGTGGCGAGGTTGACAAGATCCTGAGGGACGAGTATAACCTGGAGCCGCACTCAGCCGAGGCGGTTAAGACCTACATATGGGAGCAGCTAGCATACACGGGTGTCGTCCCCGGCGACGACCTGGTATTGGTAGAGTATTTCAGGTTCGAGGAGGGGTGGGCAATAGTATTCCACACACTCTACGGCCGCCGGGTCAACGATGCCCTATCTAGGGGCATGGCCAGTATACTGGCTGGGATAACCTCGGCGCCTGTTAGGATCAGCGTCTCGGATAATGGATTCATGCTCATAACCGACACCCAACCAAGCGAGGGGCTGGTTAAGGAGCTGATAGAGAGGGCTGACCCTAGGGAGTTTAGGGGGATCCTCGAGGAAGCCCTGTCTAGGACCGAGCTTGTCAAGCGCCGTTTCAGGCATGTAGCCCAGAGGAGCTTCATGATCCTCAAGCGCTATAGGGGTAGGGAGAGGAGCCCGGAGAGGATGCAGATTAGCGCTGAGAGGCTCCTAGATGTGTTAAGGCACCTCGACCCCAGCCATCCCGTCGTTAGGGAGACCTTTAGGGAGATCCTGGAGGATTACATGGATGTGGAGAAGGCAATATGGGTGCTAGATGGGATCAGGAGCGGTAGGATCAGGCTGGTGGTAAGGGGGCCCCTACCGTACCCGTCACCTATGGCCCATCACTTGGTGGTTAAGGGGTACAGTGACGTGGTGCTTATGGAGGATAGGCGCCGCCTCCTTGCTATACTCCACGACCGTATAATGGAGATACTGTCCAGCATGCAGGAGGCTACCTGAGTGCTGTTATGAACCTTAGTATGTCTGTCCTCGTTACTATCCCTACAGGCCTTCCCTGGCTGTTTATCACCAGCAGCCTGCCTATCCCGTGGAAGCTCATTATCCTGATTGCCTCTAGTATCGTGTCTCCCTCTGATATGACGACCACGTTCCTCCTCATATACCTGGTAACGGGGGCGTCCAGGTCCTCGTTGTTGGCTACCACCATCGCGATGTCTGTGGTGGTTATGAATCCTATAACATCACCCTTCTCCGATACTATGGGCGCACCCCTTATACCATGGCTGTAGAGAACCTTGGCCGCTTCTCTCAGCGTACTAGCCTCTCTTATCGTGATGAGGTTCCTCCTAGTTATCTCGCCTACCCTGACATCCGGGAGTATGACCATCCTGTTTATGGAGACCAGGACCTCCTCCGCGTGAAGGTCGGCCCTCTCAACAGTGCCCTCTATAACTATCCTCCTGTCGGGGCTGCTCTCTATCTTTACCCTGTCGCCCCTCCTGACCTCACCGAGGTTACCGGCAACCCTGACGACGGCCTTGGCCGGCTCCGGCGCGAATAGGCCTATGATCTCCAGGTTTACTACGCTTAGCTTGATCTCCCTGTCGCCCCTGGGAATGATCATGACCCCATGGCCTGCCAGGTGGAAAGTGGTTGCGGCGCCCAGAACCTCGTATGCCTTCAGGCTCGGCACGTACCCCCCGGCTGGCCCTGTCCTGCTCTCCACTAACCCCATATTCTTTAGAACCATGATTATGTTCCTGACAGTTCCCTCGTCCTTTCCCAGGACTCTCGCAACCTCCTTACTCTTTATCATCCTCTTATGCTGTTCATAGAGCCTGGTAAGGGTCTCTAGGACCTCCCTCTGCACCATCGTCAGCGGCCTTGTCAATTCACCCCTTCACCTTCCCCTAATCCTCAAGGTTCACACTAATCACATTAAAACAATGATAAATACGGGTTTAAATATGTTAATCAACAACAATTATATGAATCCATGCAGACAGGCTACCCCTTGCCCTGCCCCCTCCTCTGTCTACCCCCGTGAGATAGAACCATGCCGGTGATCCTCCTGGGGACCTTGAATACCTCTGAGGCTATCTTCTCTATGTACCTATCATCGGGTATAACACCCTTCTCTATACCCGTCTCCAGCGCGAGTGCCTGCTTTAACGCTTCCTTCGAGATCCTATCCCTAACCTCACCTGATGCTATGGCCTCTGCCACCCTGAATGCTATGTAGAACCTAGCATACTTGACCGCTAGCCTCTCCTTCTCTGGGAGGGCCTTTGAGACCGCCTTTATGAGGTTTATGAGTGCCCTGTGGTCGGAGAAGCCGAAGTAAACCTCGGTCATCTTAACCCTCAGCATCCTGGCCAGTGTGTTATCGTCTAGCGAGCCTAGCAGGAGGCTTATCTTGTCCCTAGCCTTCTCCGGCTCCTCTGTGAGTAGGATCCTCACGGCCTCGTCATACCTTATTATGTCTGGGAATAGGGAGTCGAACAGCTCGGGGTACTGCTGGTCCAGGCCCATGCCATGCTTGCCTACTACATACAGGCTTATCAGCTCCTTCTCGAAGATGTCCTCGGGCATGCTGGCCCCTCTTAGAGGGCTCAGCCTCTCCCTCCTGTAGGCGTCCTTCAGCATCTCTATGACCCTATCCCTGGTAACCCTGGCCCCGGAGTCCCACATGCCCACGATCTCGTTCCAGAGATCGACAAGCACCGCTAGCCTCCGCTTAACGTCAACATTCTCCCTCATCCCAATGGCACACCCTTAACAATCCCCGAATATTCAACGCCTAGGCCCCTGTAGAGGGTAGTATTTAGGCTGGGTGATAAGCATTATAGTGACGAGGGTGCCCTTCCTTGGCTGGCGAGTGGCCTCTACTCAAAGAGAGGCCTAAAGGGGCCCTGAGGCCGGGAGGCGAGTGTAGGGGCCTAGTGGAGGCTTGCGCCGAGGACCTACTCCGGGTCGAGGAGCTTCCTATGGACTGTGTAATCTTGGTGAGGGATTGTGCTGGTGGGAAGGGCTGAGGAGTATGTTTATAGTAGGGGGTTCTTGAGGGACTGGGTTCTCTCTACAGCTATAATAGTCGTAGTAATGGTGACCGTGTCGGCTGCATACCCAGCAATAGCTGAGTCCAGTGTTGGGGACGCCATCAGGAGGCAGCTGGAGCAGCTGGTGGAGAAGGCTGGAGGGGGCCCCCTTAACCCCCTATCTCTGATGGCGCTAATCATCCTGAATAACGTCCGGGTCGCGCTGATCATGGCCTTATCCTCGCCAACCCTGGTCCTACCCGTTATGATAGAGGCTTTCCAGGGCGCTGCCGTGGGGTATATGATCTCCGCGGTCCTCCATGGAGACTATCTGGCGCCTAGTATGGGAGTGCAGCTTACACCTCTCCTTATACACTACGGCCTGGTGCCCCATGGCGTGGTGGAGATCCCCGCTATATCACTGGTTGTTGCGCCCCTGATAGGCGTTGGGAGGCATGGGCTCAAGAAGGCAGTGGTGTACTCCCTCTCGCTGCTGCCCCTAACCATAGCCATGCTAATAGTTGCTGGCGTCGTGGAGTCTACCGTTACGATTGTAC